>NZ_DATHFX010000096.1:0-7359 GCF_035317885.1 Pinirhizobacter sp. | reverse complement strand
GACTTCGCGGCACGCCCTGTCGGCTTTCGACACGGTGCCGGTGACATCCATCTTCATCCCGGCCCAGGCGACTTGCCCGTTACGGATGGGAACACCCTGCGCACCTGCACCAAGGGAAACCATGCAGGCGGCGAGCAGGGGCCACAACGGTGGTTTGACCATGAGCGCCTCAATGGACCAAGTTTGGGACAATAGCGTAACCCAGCGGTTAGCCGCGCCAATGTCCCACAAACCGGATGCTGAAATTCCTGCTCGCCTTCCTTGCAAGTCTGGTTGTGTTTCTCATGGCTATAGCCTGGTTGATCCAGGACATCTGGCTGACGAACTTCCCCGGCGCTGCCCCGGCCCATCTGAACCAGAAATTGACTGTGCTCTCAAGTGTCGCCCTGGTGGCGCTCATAAGCATCCTATTTTTTGCCGTGAAGGCATTCAGGGCGCGGCGCCGGCCGTCGGATGCGGTGAGTCGAAACTCAGATTTTCCCGAACGACCAGGACATTGAGTTCGCGGAGGATTTTTTTGAGCGGCTCGGAGATGACGCGGCGGCAGCGGTCATCACGCCTGCATGGGCAGAGCCCGTTGCCAAGGTCGATGTGATCGGAATTCACGGACGGCCGTGCCCATGTGCTTCCTTCATTCTTCCTGAAAAGAGAAAGCCTCAAGGTTCGGGACGCCCTGGATAAGGAGGCGGCGAACACTAGAGGCTGGATGTATTCAATTGTATGGACGCTGATGAAGCTGTCCTTACAAAAGCGCGCATTGGACGCCATCGAAACCCACAAACGAAAAAGCCCCTGATTTCTCAGGGGCTTTGGCGTTTTGGCTGGGAGACTAGGATTCGAACCTAGATAAACGGAGTCAGAGTCCGTTGTCCTACCGTTAGACGATCTCCCAGTAACTGGGCCGGCAACGCGCTCTGACCTTGGAGCGTTGTCGGTGAAGCGTAATCCCGGGGGATTAGCGCTTCGAGAACTGCGTGGCGCGGCGAGCCTTGTGCAGACCGACCTTCTTACGCTCGACTTCGCGGGCGTCGCGGGTCATGAAGCCGGCCTTGCGGAGCGGCGGCTTCAGGTTTTCGTCGTACTCGACCAGGGCGCGCGAGATGCCCAGGCGGATGGCGCCGGCCTGGCCGGTGATGCCGCCGCCGGCAACCGTCACCGTGATGTCGAACTTGTCGGTGTTGTCCGTGAGTTCGAGCGGCTGGCGCACGATCATCCGGGAGGTTTCACGACCGAAGAACTGCTCGAGCGTCTTGCCGTTGACGACGATGGCGCCGCTGCCCTTGCGGAGGAAAACGCGGGCGGCGGAGGACTTGCGGCGGCCGGTGCCGTAATTCTGCGTAATTGCCATGTCGGTTCCTTAAATTTCCAGCGCCTGCGGCTGCTGTGCGGTGTGCGGGTGCTCGGCACCACCGTAGACCTTGAGCTTGCGGTACATCGCACGGCCCAGCGGGTTCTTCGGCAGCATGCCCTTGACCGCGATCTCAACCACGCGCTCCGGGTGTGCAGCCAGCAGATCCTTCAGACTGGTGGTCTTCAGGTTGCCGACGTAGCCGGTGAAGCGGTGATACTTCTTGTCGTCCAGCTTGTTGCCGGTGACGGCCACCTTGTCGGCGTTGATCACGACGATGTAATCGCCGGTATCGACGTGCGGGGTGTACTCCGGCTTGTGCTTGCCGCGGAGGCGACGGGCGATTTCGGTCGACATGCGACCGAGCGTCTTGTTCGTCGCATCGATGACGAACCAGTCGCGCTTGACGCTTTCCGGCTTGGCGCTGAACGTTTTCATTTCGAAAATACCTGATAGCCGCCAACTTGGCGGAACACGGAATCGGTGGACCAAAGACGCGAGAGGATAACGGAATCGTCACCTTGCGCGCAAGCCACGCCCACGAAGGGCATCGGGCCGACAATGATAGCATGTGATGAAGGAAAAGGAGCCCCCAAACCATGCCTGTCCGCCAGTTTAGCCGACTCGACCGTGTCCTGTCCGGGATCGAGCACGCCATGGAGGCCGTGGCCGGCAAGCCGGAGGCCGGCCGGCCCTCCCCAGCCCAGGGGGCGCCGGAGGCTGAAATGGACGACCTCCAGCGCCGGGGAGCCGCCGGCCTGATGCGCATCAACCATACCGGCGAGGTCTGCGCCCAGGCCCTGTACATGGGCCAGGCGGCCCTGGCCCGGGACGGCGCCGTCCGGGCCCACCTGCTGCATGCGGCCTCGGAGGAAACCGACCACCTGGCCTGGTGTTCGGAGCGCCTGGCCCAGTTGGAAAGCCGCCCGAGCCTGCTCAACCCCCTCTGGTACGCCGGTTCCTATGCCATCGGCGCCGCCGCCGCCCTGGTGGGCGACCCGGTGAGCCTGGGCTTCGTGGTGGAGACCGAGCGCCAGGTCGAGGCTCACCTGGCCGAGCACCTGGAGCGCCTGCCGCCCCATGACGAGCGCTCCCGCGCCATCCTGACCCAGATGCAGGTGGATGAAGCCCGCCACGCCGTGCAGGCGCAGGATCGGGGCGGCGTGGCGCTGCCTCGGCCCATTCCCGCCCTGATGCGGGGGATGTCGAAGGTGATGAAGGCCGTGGCCTACCGGATCTAGTACCGGGCAAAAAAAACCCCGCTCGAGGCGGGGTTTGTTTGGGGGTCAGAGTCGTGACTCTGACCCCGCGGGCGACGCGCTCACGGTTACATCAGGTTCCGGCCATGGAACAGCTCTTCGATCTCGCGGCGCAGCAGCGATTCAATGCGCTGGCGGTCCTTGAAGGAGAGGTCATCGGCCTGGGCCTCGAAAAGATAGGTATCGAGGTCGAAGTCCTTGATGTGCATCTTCGTGTGGAAGATGTTTTCCTGGTAGACGTTCACATCGAACATCTCGTACTTCTGGCGGATATGGCGGGCCAGGTAGTCCTGTACGGAATTGATCTTGTGGTCGATGAAGTGCTTCTTGCCCTTCACGTCGCGGGTGAAGCCGCGCACGCGGTAGTCGGCCACCACGATGTCCGATTCGAAGCTGTCGATCAGGAAATTCAGCGCCTTCAGCGGGGAGATGACGCCGCAGGTGGCCACGTCGATATCCGCGCGGAAGGTGGCGATGCCGTTGTGCGGATGGGTTTCCGGATAGGTATGGACGGTGATGTGGCTCTTGTCCATGTGCGCGACCACGGCACCGGAGATCGTGTCGCGGCCAAGCCTCTCCACCACCGGCTCTTCGGAGATCAGGATGGTCACCGAAGCGCCCTGCGGATCGTAGTCCTGGCGCGCGATGTTCAGGATGTTGGCGCCGATAATCTCGGCCACGTCGGTAAGGATCTGCGTCAGGCGATCGGCATCGTATTGCTCATCGATGTACTCGATGTAGCGCTGGCGCTGCTCTTCCGACACGGCGTAGCAGATGTCGTAGATGTTGAAGCTCAGGGCCTTGGTCAGGTTGTTGAAACCTTGCAACATCAGGCGGGGAAGCGGTTTTACCACGGCGGCACTCCGGGGACCGCTTGCGCGGCCTACAGTTGACACGGGTTAGCAGCTAGGGTCCCCGCTTTCGAAAAAGAACGTTCAGGCGTAGAGCTTTAACGTTCGATGTGACCGGGACAAGACAGCCCGCCCGGCCGAAAGAGCGAAATTATGAGCCAAACCGCGCCGGATTTGAATCCATCGCAAGATGAGTCATTCCTGCAATAATCGACGCTTACGAGGTGTTGGGGCCCTGCCGGAGTAGCCCTCGGGCGCGAAACAAGCGCGCCCGCCACGACCCTCATGGCTTACTGGAACCGAACGTGGCCCAACTCAAATATCTGTTACAGCAGCAGTTCGAGCGCTCGCAAGCCCCGGTTAGCTTCGCCCCCGACCCGCCCACGATGGAACGTTTCCTTGGCGCCTGCCACCGGCGGCGCTACCCGGGTAAAACCGCCATCATCCGGCCCGGCGACCCCGCCAACACGCTCTACTACGTGATCGACGGCTCTCTGGCCGTATGCACCGAAGACGAGGAAGGCCGCGAACTGATCCTGGCCTACATCAACCGGGGCCAGTTCATCGGCGAGATGGGCCTGTTCGTGGAGCAGGCGCAGCGCGAATCGCTGGTGCGCACACGCACCCCCTGCGAAATGGCCGAAATCAGTTATGAGCGGATGTTCCAGCTGCTGGAAACCACGCTCGCCGACGACTGCCCGAAACTGCTGTTCGCCATCGGCGCGCAGCTCACCGATCGCTTGCTGCGTACCTCGCGGCAGGTCAGCCGGATGGCCTTCATGGACGTCACCAGCCGTGTCTCGCGCACCCTGTTGGACCTGTGCACGGAACCGGACGCCATGACCCACCCGGAAGGCACGCAGATCCGCATCTCGCGCCAGGAAGTCAGCCGCATCGTCGGCTGCTCACGCGAGATGGTGGGCCGGGTGCTCAAGCAACTGGAAGAAGAGCGGATGATCGACGTCACCGGCAAGACGATCGTGGTGCGCGGCACCCGCTAACCATCGTTACCGGCGCGGGTCGTACACCATGTAGACGTCGGCACGGGCGTAGTGCGAACCCTCGCGCACGCCCGGCTGCATCACGAAGCCGGCCCGTTCGTACATCCCCAGGGCCTTCTTCAGCAGGCTGCTCGATTCCAGGAACAGCTCGCGGCCACACAGGCGGCGATAGGCTTCCAGCGCCGCGTCCATGAGCTTGCGGCCGGCGCCCAAGCCCTGCCAGGCCTCATCCACGGCCATCTTGGAAAGCTCAAAGACGCCCTCGCCTTCGTGCAACAGGGCGCAGGTGCCGATCACCGCGCCTTCGCAGCGGGCGAAGAGGATCACCCCACCCTGTGCCAGCACCATGCCTTCCGGGTCGGACAGCAAGGCGTCGTCCACGGCTTCGACCACGAAATAGCGTTCCAGCCAGGCCAGGTTGAGGCGGCGGAAGTCGCCGGCATAGGCCGGCTCATAGGCGACGATTTCAACTTCGGCGGACATCAGGGCACCATGTTCCCGCAGGATGGCGTCTGAAAGCGACTGTCTGCGCAGCGCGTCTTCGGTACCGGCCAGCGCTCCCAGCAGCAGCCGTGCGATGCCCGGGTAATCGCGGTTCACCGTGCGCCGGATGGCAAGCCACGTGGGCTCGAGCTGACGCAGGGCATGACGCGCCGTCGCCGTGGCGGCCAGCGTGCCCGTGCCGCGACGCTCCACCAGCCCTTCGCGCACCAGCAGGCTGGCAAGCGGGTTCACCGTGGTATGCGGCAGGCCCAGGGCCAGGCAGATGTCAGTCGACGACGCCGGGCCGTGGTCCCGCAGGAAGCGCAGGATGGGGATCCAGCGCGACTGCAAGGTCGAGCCAGTGGCCTGGAAGACGTCGTCTATGGACTGGTAGAGCTGCTCGCTAAGCGCGTGCAGGCGGCTGGCAAGCGCCAGCTCGGCGAGGGAATCGAAATGCATGACGCAGGAGGGGCTACGCGGGGAGGGGCAGCCGGCCACGGTAGCGGTACTTAACCCCGGGCGCAATCGGCCATCAGTACCAGGCGACCCGCCCCACCGCCCGGCCCAGGGCCCTTTCAACCCGTTTGCAGGTACGTGGCGAGGCATTGACCATCATCGGCTCGGTGGCCGGCCGAAGCATCGGGATGTCCCGCCAGGAATCGCTATAGGCCACGTCCCAACGGGTAAGTCCGATCTCGGCAAGGCTCACCAGCTTGCGAGCGCCGATGTTGTGGCGGCGTACGCGCATGCCGAGCCAGCCGGGCCGGAACGTCGATGCCAACACCGGGACACCCGCCAGGCCGAGTTCGTCCAGGATGGCACGCGCCAGGGTTTTTTCGCAGGCGGTTACCACCAACACCCGCTCGCCGGCATGCACGTGCCGGCGCAAGGCCAGGATGCCTTCGCGCGGGAACAGCCTGGGGGTGCGCGCCAGCTCCACGCCGAACGCCGTTGCCATCTGTTCGTACCGCGCTGCGCCGACGAACAGCAAGGCCACGCGTACCAGGAAATGCGCCGCGAGCTTGCGCGAAAAGATCGCCAGCACAAGCCACACGGGTGATGTCAAAAGCGCCAGCAGTTTGCGGCCGAGCGACCGCTTGTAACGGGCACGCATGAACAGCGTGAATGAATCACCGCGAATCAACACGCCGTCGAAGTCGAACAGCACCACGCGCGCACCATCTTCCGGCGCCGTTTCGGCACCTTCCACCGCTTCCCCTGTAGTCACCGTGGCCGCCTAGTTGAAGAGAGCGCGCAAGGCGCTGCCGGGGTCTGGCGCGCGCATGAAGGCCTCGCCGACCAGGAAGGCATCGATGTCGGCCGCGCGCAGGCGCGAGACGTCTTCCCGGGCGTGGATGCCCGATTCGGTGACGAAAATGCGGCCAGGCTCCACCAGGGGCCGCAGCCGCAGGGAGGTTTCCAGCGAGGTTTCGAACGTGCGCAGGTTGCGGTTGTTCACGCCCACGAGCGGCACCGGCAGGGCCAGCGCGCGCAGAAGTTCGTCTTCATCGTGCACTTCGGCCAGGACGTCGAGGTCGAGCTCGGCTGCCAGCAGGGAGAGGTCCATCAGGCGCTCGTCGTCCAGTGCTGCGACGATCAACAGGATGCAATCGGCGCCTATCGCACGTGCCTCGTATACCTGGTACGGGTCGATGATGAAGTCCTTGCGCAGCACCGGCAGCGAGCACGCCGCCCGCGCCTGCTGCAGATAGGCTTCGCTACCCTGGAAGAAGTCGGCATCGGTAAGCACCGACAGGCAGGCGGCGCCGCCGGCTTCGTAGCTGCGGGCGATGTCGGCGGGGTGGAAATCCGCGCGGATCACGCCCTTGCTGGGGCTGGCCTTCTTCACTTCGGCGATCACCGCGGGCAAGCCGGCGGCGATTTTCGCTTCCATGGCGGCGGCGAAGCCCCGCGTGTCGGGAAGATCACCCACGCGCGCGACGAGGTCGTCCAGCGGCACCGCGGCATGGCGCGCGGCGATTTCTTCGACCTTGCGGGCGAGGATGCGATCGAGGATGTCGGTCATAAGATACTTTTCTAGGCGTCGGCGAGGCGGCGCGTCACGGCAACGAACTGGTCTATTTTCGCACGGGCGGCACCACTGGTGATGGCCTGGCGGGCGGCGGCGATGCCGTCGGCGATGGAGTCGCTCACCCCGGCGGTGTACAGGGCGGCGCCGGCATTAAGGCAAACGATCTCGTGCGGCACGCCGGGCTTGCCTTCCACGGCCTCGAGCAGCATGGCCATGGATTGAGCTGCGTTTTCCACCCGCAGATTGCGGCTGGACGCCATGGCCAGGCCGAAATCTTCCGGCTCCACTTCGTACTCGCGCACCTGGCCGTTGCGCAGTTCGCCCACCAGCGTCGCGGCACCGAGGGAGAGTTCGTCCATGCCGTCCCTGCCCCACACCACCATCG
>NZ_DATHFX010000095.1:0-2083 GCF_035317885.1 Pinirhizobacter sp. | reverse complement strand
TCGCGTGGCAATTCGCCAAATCGCTGCACGTGTGTGACCTGCATGGCTGGACGCGTTTCGTCTCCATGCAGAATCACTACAACCTGGTGTACCGCGAAGAAGAACGCGAAATGTTGCCGCTGTGTCGCGCGCAAGGCGTTGGAATCCTTCCGTGGAGCCCGCTGGCCCGTGGCTTCCTGACCCGGCCGCGCAGCGCGGAGGCCACTACGCGGGCGGGTAGCGATGCCTTTGCCCGCGAGCTGTACTACACCGAAAGCGATTGCCAGGTGGTCGATGCGGTCGCTCGCGTCGCTCATGACCGCGGTGTCGCGCAGGCGCAGGTGGCGTTGTCGTGGTTGTTGCATCAGCCTGGTGTGACGTCACCGATCATCGGTGCTACCAAGATGGCGCATCTTGAGCAGGCAGTTGAGGCGGTTGCGCTGGTGTTGTCACCGAACGAACGTGCCAGCCTTGAAGCTGCCTACCAGCCACACCGGGTGCTCGGGCACGCATAAGCCAAAACAACGCCAGGCAGGGCGGATGAACGCATGGAACTCGTGTTTACGCCAACGGCGTATGGCCGAAATTCTATAAGACGCGCCTTCCCGCATAGGGCACACTGGGGCCGGGCGGGGTGTCGACCAAGGTGCTGACGTTGTCGAGCGACTTTCGGGGGGTATGCCATGGCGAAGATTCGGGTTGCTGGTTTCTCACTTTCCATTGATGGTTTTGGGGCAGGGCCCGAACAGAGCCCGGAGAATCCACTAGGCAAGCGCGGGCTGGAGCTGCACCAGTGGATGTTCGGTACGAGGACCTTCAACGCGATGATCGGCGAAAGCGGCGGTTCGGAGGGCATCGACGAACACTACGCCCAACGCTCAATGGACGGCTTTGGTGCCTTCATCCTGGGCCGCAACATGTTCGGCCCCATCCGCGGCGACTGGCCGGACATGGCCTGGAGGGGCTGGTGGGGAGACGATCCGCCTTATCACGCTCCCACGTTCATTCTCACGCACTACGCACGCGACCCCATCGTGATGGAGGGCGGCACGACGTTCCATTTCGTGACCGCGGGCATCGAAGCCGCACTTGGACAAGCCCGGGCCGTCGCCGGTGGCAAGGACATAAAGATCGGCGGCGGCGTGTCGACAGTGAGGCACTATCTCCAGGCAGGGCTTATCGACGAAATGCACTTCGCCATCGCCCCCGTCGTGTTGGGGCAGGGTGAAGCGATGTTCCGGGGCATCGACTTGCCTGCCCTGGGATTCAACGTGGTCGAGCAGGCGGCGACCGAGCACGCGACGCACATCGTGCTCAGCCGGTTCAGCTGAAGGGCGGTGCCGGCTGGCGCAATGCAGGTACGGCGGGTGCGACAAGCCGGGGCGACGGACTGCCCTTGACCTCGCCGAAATGCCGGTGCTCATTCCACGCGGCGGTGGCTTGCTCCATTTCCTCAGGAAGCCTGGCGACGAAATTCCACCACAGAAGAATTTCCTCGCCGAAGGGCTCGCCGCCGATAAGAACCAGCCGGCATGCCGAGGCGCATTGCAGGTCCAGCTGCCCCCGGCCGCTGCCGAGATAGAGCAGGGTATCGGGTTCGAGTGCTTCACCTTCGATCCGGGCCTCACCGCTGAGCACAAGCACGGCGTATTCGAAATTTGATTGAAGGGGAACCGTCAAGCGCGCTGCATCGTCGGCAGTCAGGTCCATGCCAACCAGGGGCGAATAAACCTCAGGTGCGGCCCGTTGCCCGAAGGCTTCGCCAACCAGCACGGTAATGTGGAAGCCGCCCTGGTCGACGATGGGCAGCGTCGGATAGTGCTGGAAGGCCGGTGGCCGATGGCGTTCGGCCTCGGGAAGCGCGATCCAGAGTTGCACGGCATGCAGGCGTCCGGTAGCAGGCGACGCTTCGTCTTCCGCGTGGGCGATGCCACGACCGGCCGTCATCAGGTTGACCTGGCCCGGGCGTATCAGTTGCTCGTAGCCCAGGGTGTCGCGATGCATGATCTCGCCTTCGATCATCCAGGTGAAGGTCTGCAGGCCGATATGCGGACGCGGGGCCCGTGGACGCCAATGCCGGACATGGCCTTCATGTGGGCCCGCA
>NZ_DATHFX010000094.1:0-5846 GCF_035317885.1 Pinirhizobacter sp. | reverse complement strand
CTATCGCATCACAGTGGATGACGGCGGCATCGTCGTCACCGCACGCACGCCGCGCGGTGCGTTCTACGGTAGCGTCACCCTGTGGCAACTGCTCACCCCTTCAGGCTGGACGCATGGCGCCCCGGTCAAGGTCGCCCACGGCACGATCGATGACTACCCCCGCTTCGCATGGCGCGCCATCCTGCTCGACTCCGGCCGGCACTTCCAGGACGTCGCCGACATCAAGAAACTGATCGACTGGATGTCGCTCAACAAGATGAATGTCTTGCTCTGGCACTTGACCGAGGACCAGGGCTGGCGCCTGGAAATACCCAAGTATCCGGAGCTGACGAAAATCGGCGCATGCCGCAAGGCGGTGGGCCTCGACAGCGAACTGACCGGTTCCACCGACAAGCAGTATTGCGCCTTCTACACCGAGGCGCAGGCGCGCGAGATCGTGCGCTATGCGGCCGAACGCTACGTGGACGTGGTGCCGGAATTCGATATTCCCGGCCACTCACAGGCGGCCATCGCGACCTATCCACATCTGGGTGTTACCGGCAAGCGTCCGCCGGTGTGGACCGACTGGGGCGTCAGCCCCTGGCTGCTCAAGCCCGATGAAAAGACATTGCGATTCGTCGACGACGTGCTCGATGAACTGATGCGGACCTTCCCGTCGCGATACCTCTCGATCGGCGGCGACGAAGCCGACAAGCAGCAGTGGAACGCGTCGCCGCAAGTGCGTGCACAGATGCAGAAGCTTCACCTGGCGAATATGGACCAGCTGCAGGGCTGGTTCACCAACCAGGTCGCCGGCTACCTCGTCAGGCATGGGCGAACGCCGGTGGGCTGGGATGACGAACTGGTCGCCGGCGCGACGCTCCCGGCATCGGAAGTGGTGATGTCGTGGCACGGGGACGACAACGAACGCGTGGCGCTGGCGGCCATCAAGCAAGGCCACGACGTGGTCATGACGCCCCAGGAGTCGCTGTACTTCGATCACTACCAGTCCGCGCTTCCCGATGAATGGGCCGGGCCCCCACCCGCGGCGACGTTGCGGCAAGCCTACGACACGATCGTGATCCCGGAAGGCGCGAGCGCGGCCGAGGCCAGGCACATCATCGGCGTGCAGGGCGGCCTGTGGACCGAACAGATGCTGACCTTCGCGCACGATGAGCATGCGGTATTTCCGCGCATCGCGGCGCTGTCGGAACTTGGCTGGTCGCCCCCGGGAGCGCATGACTGGAACGGCTTCCTGCAACGCATGCCGGCGGAACTGGCACGTTACCGTGCACTCGGCATCGGTTACGCGGACACGGCGTTCGCGCCGGCCTTTGATGTGACGGCGGAAGATCTAGGCAGTTATCGGATCGAGCTGTCGAACCAGGTGGACTTCGGCTCGATTCGATACACCACCGATGGCTCGGACCCGACCAACCAATCCGCGACATATACCCGGCCGCTCACGCTGACGGGCAATACGACTTTGCGTGCAGCGACCTTCGCACCGGATGGCTTCGAACTTGCCGCGCCACGTACGCAGATGCTGGGCGAATCCATTTCGCTCAGCCGAGACAGTAGCGCGCTTGCCACGTGCTCCCGGCAGGCCGCCTCACGCCTTGATGGCAGCAGGCAGGCGCAGGGAGCGAGGCCGGTCTACTCGGTCGACATCGGCAACGCGTGCTGGCTTTGGCCGCGGGCACCGCTAAGCGGCATCACGCAGGTCGCGCTGACGGTCGAGCGCCTGGCATGGCGCTTCGGTGACGAAGCCAGGGATTCGGTGGTACGCCGCGCGTCCAGCGCGGCGGGTGAATTCGATATCCATGCCGACTCCTGCACGGGGCCACTCGTAGCCCGCTTGCCGCTGGATGGCGCGGTGCAAGGCAAAGGGCAAGTACGTCTTGTTGGAAAGGTTGCGATGCCGGCGGGGGCCGGCGTTCGCGACCTGTGCGTCTACACCACCGGCGATCCACGCGATGGCCAGTGGGCGATGGCGCGAATGGCGTTTTCGAAGTAAGCGGCAAGCGGGGCTTGAGTTCCCGCGCCGTGGCATTGAGGGGAAAGGCCTTCTCGTGAGGCCATGGTCAGGCAGGCAACACCAACGAGGGTAATGCTCATGTCCACCGTACTTCGCAAGCATCCGCTGTCGTGTGCCATCACCGCGTCGCTCTTTGCCGTTGTGTCGGCATCCGCCACGGCATCGACCTGGGCCGATACCCAGCCCTACAACCTGGCCCCGCAGGCCGACACGGCGCAGGCCACACCTGCGACGCCGCCACCCGACACCGGGAAAAACGGTGCGAAGAAGGACAAGGACGCCGTCACGCTGTCGACCGTGGTCGTCACCGGCGTCCGTGCATCGCAGATGCGCGCCATTGACCTGAAACGCGACGCGCCGAACATCCAGGACAGCATCACGGCGGAGAACATCGGCGCCCTGCCCGACACCACGATCACCGACTCGCTGCAGCGCGTCACTGGCGTGCAGATAAACCGCGAAGCCGGCGTGGGTACATCGGTGGACGTGCGCGGCCTGCCCCAGGTGGGCACCATGTTGAACGGTGAAGTGTTCATCACGGCCGACCAGATCGACTCTCAGCAGCCGGACTTCGCCATGCTGCCGTCCACGCTGTTTCACGGCGTAGACGTAGTCAAATCATCCACTGCCAACGAGACCGACGCCGGCATCAGCGGCGCCATCGACCTGCATACCTATCGTCCCTGGGATTTGCCCAGCGGATTCACCTACAGCTATTCGGCGGACGGGGAGCGCGGCAAGACCAGCCAGCATTTGGGGCCCGAGGCCAACGGGCTGATCTCGTTCAACGACCACGGCCGTTGGGGCCTGTTGATCGCCGCCGATTTCTCCAACACCCGGCGGACCAGTTCCACCGAGGGCCTGGACCAGTATGGCGTGGTGCTCAATGGCGAGAATGCGGCCAGCGCCGGCGGTTACAACGGCTTCCTGACCCCGTGGAACGGCGCGCCCATACCTTCGCAGATCATGCAGAACGCCGACGGGAGCGTCGATGTGAACCACGACGGCAAGTCCAACGGCGTGTTCATGGGCAGCCAGGACATCGGCCTGAACCAGATCACCACCCAGCGCAAGCGCAAGTCCGGCAATGCGTCGTTCCAGATGGATATCGGCAACGGCTTCAGCCTGACCAGCGACTACTTCTACTCGCAGCAGCGCCAGTACGATCGTAACGTCGGCATCCAGTTCAACTCCACCAACTGGCAGGGCGCCACCTACGTGCCGCTGCAATCGCGCGACACGGGCCACCCTGCCCTCGGCTCATATGGCACGCCCGAGCCCGGCTGGGAAGGCAGCAACCTCTACACCACGCAGGTCTACCAGAAGTGGCCGGGCGACGTGGAGTCGTACTCGTCGATCATCCAGAAGAGCTCGGTGGCGAAGAATTTCAACCTGCAGCTGGACTACGACGACGGCGGCCCCTTCACGGGCACCTTGCGCGGCATTCGTGACACGGCCTGGCAGTCGAACCAGGAGACAGACCTCAACATTTCCGATTCGGACGGCGCCCTGTGGCCCAACGTGCTGATGGACGGCGTGCCTGACGATGCCGTTCCCCCCGGTACCATGGTTTACCCGGCCCAACTGGGCGGCAACCGCGTGTTCAACGCCAACGGCATTCCGCAGAACACGATCCCGATCACCGCCGATTTCCGTGGCCGCTACATCAAGGTCGGCCTGCCCGGAGCCCTTGCCTCCGATTTCGCCAATCCCAACGGCTGGACGATGAAGACGCTTGAATCGTCCGGCGACTACGATCGCCAGGTGGCGTTGAACGCCGTGCGTTTCGATGGCAAGTTCGATTTCCAGGACGGATTCAAGCTGGAGTTCGGCGTGCGCAACAGCATCCGCAGTGCTGACAACAACGGCTGGACGCTGGAAACGCCGGTGTACGCGGGCATGGGGGCGAGCGACCCGGGTGGCTGCCTGGTGCGCTACGTCGGTGCCGACGTGGTGTTGAACAGCGGCTCGTGTACCGCCGGCAACGACCAGGGCTACTTCCGCGCCGGGCCGCTGTCCGCGCTGCAAATGCCCAATACCGCGGGGCCGCTGTCGAAGAACTTCAAGCAGTACAACAACCTCCTGGGTTCGGGCATCAATTTCTGGGCCGTGAACCCGGACGCCCTGGTCGATCCCATCTCCTACTGGAAGTCGCTCTACCCGGAAACCCAGCAGGTGGCGGAGCCCGGGACGACCTGGGGCGTGCGACTGAAGGAACTGTCCGGTTACCTGCAAGGCGACTTCGAGGGTGACCTTGGCAGCATGCGCTATAGCGGCAATGTGGGCGTGCGGCTGATCCGTACCAACCTGGATGTGTCCCAGCACTTGAGCGGCGACCCGGGCGCGTACGGCAATGAACCGCTGGATGTGGGCATTGAAAAGACCAACCGCCGTTACCAGGACGTGCTGCCGTCGGCCAATTTCTCGCTGGACATGACCGACAGCCTGAAGCTGCGACTGGCCTACTCGAAGAACATGATGCCGCTGGACCTCAGCACCTGGGGCGGCGGCTTGCAGCTGAACTACAGCCTGAGCGAAACCCCCACCGGCCCGATCTTCCGCGTCGCCAATGGCACCTCGTCGGGCAACCCGGACCTCAACCCCTGGCGTTCCAGGAACTTCGGTGCTTCGCTTGAGTACTACATCAACCCCACCAGCATGCTGAGCCTGGCGCTGTTCCGCATCAACGTGGACAGTTTCATCAAGAACGGCAGCGTGACCAACTGTACCCTGCCGGATGAGGACGGCGTGGTCCGCGATCACTGCATCGTGATTACCGAGCCCGTGCAGGGCACCGGCAACAGCATCCATGGCGCGGAATTCGACTACCGCCAGGGCTTCACCTTCCTGCCAGGCTTCCTGTCCAAGACGGGCATGGAGGTCAATGCCACCTACGCGCCGAGCAATTCGGGCGAGAAGGACCTGGCCGGCAAGCGAATTCCCTTCCAGGACAATTCCACCAAGTCGGGCAACTTCATCCTGTGGTACCAGGACGACCGCTTCCAGGCGCGCGTGGCGTACAACTACCGGTCGCGTCGCGCGGTGATGGACAGCGTGGGCGGCATCACCGGCATGGAGATGTACGAGGCGCCGCAGAAATACCTGGATGCATCGATCTCGTACAAGCTCAGCAAATACGCGGAGATCTTCCTGGACGGCACCAACCTCACCAACGAGTACCAGCGGTACTACCTGGTGTGGCCCGACCAGCCTGGGCACTCCACGTTCTCCGAGCGCAGCTTCATGGTCGGCGTGCGGGGCCAGTGGTGAGCGGAGCACCCCCGGCCGGTCGCGACAACGCCTTCCATCGCTCCATCGGGGTGTTCTCGGGCACCGCGATCAACATGACCCAGATGTGCGGCATCGGGCCGTTCATCACTATCCCGATCATGGTCGCGGTGATGGGCGGCCCGCAGGCGGTGATCGGTTGGGTGGCCGGCGCCGTCCTGGCGATGGCCGACGGCCTTGTCTGGGCTGAACTTGGTGCGGCCATGCCGGGTTCGGGCGGAACGTATGTGTATCTGCGTGAGGCGTTCCAGTACCGCACCGGCAAGCTGATGCCGTTCCTCTTCATCTGGACGATGTTGCTGGCCATTCCCCTGTTGATGTCCACCGGCATCATCGGCATGGCCGAGTACCTGGGGTTTTTCTTTCCCAACCTGGGTTGGTGGCCGGTGCACCTGATCAGCCTGGCGGCGACCGCCGTCGTCACCTGGCTGCTGTACCGCCGCATCGAATCGGTCCGCATGATCACCATTGCCTTGTGGGTGATCATGCTGGTCTCCGTCATTGGCGTGGCGGCGGCGGGCTTTTCGCACTTCAACGCGAG
>NZ_DATHFX010000093.1:0-3011 GCF_035317885.1 Pinirhizobacter sp. | reverse complement strand
CCCCAGGCGATGGTCGCCGAAGGCAATCCGTGCGTGGTGGTTTTCAATGAGGAATGGCGCGTAGCCGAGCAGCCGGCCGCGGTCGTCGCGAGCCAGCAGGACATGTGCCTGCGCGCGGTCCCCTCGACTTGCCAATTCATAAGCCAGCCAGTCCGGATGTTGCACGGGCGAGGATGCCGCGCCAGGCATTTCCGCCAGGCGGGCCAGCTCGGCGTGCATGGCGGAAAGCTCCTGCGCCGAATCCAGTACAAGGCGCGGCAGGCGCGCATCGGAGGTGTAGATCATGGCAATACCCTCGCTGGCCCTTGGAGCATTTTCAGTACCGCCATCAACCATCGGCCGGGTGGCCCCAGCCGGCGGGTGATCGCCCCGATCATCAGCATGTCGTCGTTGTTCCAATAGCGAACCAGCACGCTGGCGGGCACGTACACCAGGGTGAATACCGCGCCGCCCACGACGAAGCCGAAGCGTCCGGGAATGGCCTCTCCAGCGATCCAGGCAATGGCGGTGGCAAGCAATGCCACGGCCAGCAGGCGCGACATGGCCGCCAGCGGCATGCCGCCGCGCGTGGCCCGGCGCAGGTAGTACACGGCAAGCGCCAGTTCCGTCACGCGCGTGCCGGCATAAGTGAGCACCGCTCCGGCCAGGCCGAAGGAGGGAATCAGCAGCAGGCCCAGCAGGACGTTGGCTGCCAGCGCAAGCACGGTAATGCGTACACGGTCGGCCTGGCGATCGACCACCGTCTGGAAAGCCGCAATGCCATTGCCGATCAACAGGAGGCCGGCCAGCACCAGGGTAGCCTCGATGGCGGGAATGGCCTGCGCATACTTCTGGCCATACAACAGCGTCACCAGGCCCGGGGTGGTGACCATGCCGATACCCGCGATGGCAAGGCCCACCGCCCAGTAGAATCGCGTGGCCTCGGAAAGGAACCGTGCGGCATGTTCCTGGCCGCGCTCACCGTAGGAACGCGCCATGTACGGCAGCAAGGTGGCGGTGAGTCCCACCGAGAACAGCTGCACGGCGCCACGGGTGAGCGTCTGCGCGATGGCGAAGAATCCCACCGCGGTCGACGACGCAAGCGCATTGAGCAGGAATACCTCGATGGTGCCGGCCTTGAGGGACCCCAGCAGCACCAGCACGGCGGTCAGGCGAAGATGCACGTTGATCCGTGTGCGCAGCGCCGCCGGTACCTCACCCACCTCAGCCGGACGGCAGTAGCGGCGATAGACCACCCTGTTGAACAGGTTCAGCATCAGGCAGGCCACGGCGAACAACGCGACGAAGGCAACCAGGCCCGCGTGCAGCCAGGTGGCGGCAATGATCAGCACTACCCCGATCAGGCCCGCCAGCACCGTGGCAATGGCCTCCGGCTCGAACCGTTCCTGGCCCTTGGCGATGGCTACCAGCATGGCGTAGTTGGCCTTGGCTACCACCGCCACGGCCACCAGGGCCGTCACCGGTAGCCAGAGATCGGACCATTCGGTGGGCCGGGTGATCCAGGTACCGAGCAGGAAAAGACCGATCACCACCACCGAACTGATGCTCTGCACGCGGCCCAGGCGCCAGGCGATGTGAGCGGCGATCGAGCGCGCTCCCGCCCCGTCGGCCTCGGCGATGAACTTGGTGCTCGAGGTGGTCAATGCATGGTTGCTGCAGGTGATCAACCAGCCGCAAAGCCAGATGGTGAAAGCGTAGCGGCCGAAGTCCGCCGGCCCCAGCGCGCGCGCGATCCAGATGCTTACCACCAGGCCCAGTGCATATTCGATGTACGTGGACACCGAAACGATGGTGACGCTGCGCAGCACTTCCAGCCGCCGGTTCATGGCGAAGCCCGCCGTGCGGTCATGGGCGAGCCTGACAATCCGGCGCCCGCCGGCTGGCTCATCATCCACTGGGCCACGCCGCTACCCCGGTTGTTCCAGTTGAAGCGGCGGAGCGTGTCGTTCTGCGCCGCGCACCCGGGGGCGTAGGAACCGGCAATGGCACGGAAACGCTTTTCGTAGGCCGCGCCGTCCGCGGCGTCCGCATCGAAGTAGCGCGCCGCGGCAACGGCCAGGGCCAGTTCCACCGTGTGCGCGTCGCTGTACCAGCCTTCTGACTCCTGGATCTTCACCAACTGCGCCTGGGTGGCGTGGCTGGACGACCAGTACCAGGCGATCTGGCCATTGGGTCCCGAACAGGAATTGCGCCAATCGTGCGGGCTCACCAGCATCGCGCTGTCGATCCAGCCATGGCGCTCCAGGTAGTGCCCATAGGCGGCGATCATCGGCGGGATGCGTGCGTCGTTGGTGGCAAGCCAGGCATGCCACAGGCCGTCGATGATGTTCTCGCTCATCCACGGCGACGTGCCACGGACATCGGTGGCCGGGTTCCAGGCATCGTTCTCGTGCAGGTTCCAGCTGTTGCGCCAGGAGCCGTCGTCGCCCAGGCCATCCGGATTCTTTGCCTGGTGATCGGCAAGCCAACCCACCCGCGCGCGTATCCGCTCGAGGTAACGCTTGTCACCGGTCAGTTCATAACCACTGACAGTCTCGATCAGGCCAAGCCCTGCCAGTCGTTCGGTAAAATAGGTGGAGGGCCGCTCGTACGGGCCGGGCCGTGTGTTCCAGCCACCGGAGTCCCATAGCGCCATCATGTTGTCCACGGTGTCTGCGTCGTGGGCGCCATCGTCCCCCAGCAGGCCCATCGCCAGCACGATGGGCTCGACGTAAACGTATTTCACGTCGCACGGTTTGTCGCCAAGCGTCCAACCGCCTGCGCACGAAGGGTGGATGACCACGCCATCGCGCTTGATGTACTTCATGTAGAAGCGATAGCTCTCCGCAGCCGAAGCGAGGTAGTCGGCGCGACCGGTGCGCACGTAAGCCTTGAACAAGGTCGTCGGCCGGTCGAACAGCCAGGCCGTCGGATCGTTCGTGGGCAGCGCGCGCGCCCACTGGAACTGGCGGTCGACATAGCCGGCGTACGCCTCGCCGCTGCGCGCCTGCCGCTGCGGCCCGGCGATCAGC
>NZ_DATHFX010000092.1:0-6698 GCF_035317885.1 Pinirhizobacter sp. | reverse complement strand
AGAAGATTTCCCACGAGGGCATGATCTCGGCGATAACACCCGCACCCACCGCACCCAGTGCAATGAAGGACACTACGAAGGTGAACAGCAGCACCTTGAACCCCAGGCCGCGATAGCGGATGGAACGGACTTCCCCGCGGTCGAGCCACGGCACCAGGAACAGCAGCACGATGGCGGCGAACATGGCGAGCACGCCCCACACGGCCGTACCGAACATCGACGGGATCATGCGCAGGATCGCGTAGAACGGCGTGAAGTACCACACCGGCTTGATGTGCGTGGGCGTGACCAGGTTGTTGGCCGGGATGTAGTTGTCGTGCTCGAGGAACCAGCCGCCGAACGTTGGCGCGAAGAAGATGATGAAGGCCGCGATCATCAGGAAGAAGCCGACGCCGACGAGATCCTTCACTGTGTAATACGGATGGAACGGAATGCCATCCGCGGGCTTGTGGTCGTCCCAGCGATTGCCCTTCGGGCCCTTCTTGATTTCAACGCCGTCGGGGTTGTTCGAACCCACTTCGTGCAGGGCGGCCAGATGCAGCACCACCAGCAACAGCAGCACGATCGGCAGGGCGATCACGTGCAGGGCGAAGAAGCGGTTGAGCGTGGCATCGGCGGGCAGGAAGTCGCCCATGATCCACTCCACCAGGGCGTGGCCAACGAACGGGAGCGTGCCGAACAGCGAGATGATCACCTTGGCGCCCCAGAACGACATGTTGCCCCACGGCAGCACGTAGCCCATGAAGGCCTCGGCCATCAGCACCAGGAAGATCAGCATGCCCAGCAGCCACACCAGTTCGCGCGGCTTCTTGTACGAGCCGTACATCAGGCCGCGGAACATGTGCAGGAACACCACGATGAAGAATAGCGAGGCGCCGGTGGAGTGCATGTAGCGGATCAGCCAGCCCCACTCCACATCGCGCATGATGTACTCGACCGAATTGAACGCCTCCAGGGCGCTGGTCTTGTAGTTCATGGTGAGGAAGATGCCGGTGACGATCTGGTTGACCAGCACCAGCAGCGCGAGCGAGCCGAAGTAGTACCAAAGATTGAAATTCTTCGGTGCGTAGTACTCCGTCATGTGCTTGCGGTAAGTCGGCGCCAGGTTCGGCGCGCGCTCGTTGACCCACTCGCCCACGCGGGTGAATACATTAGCCATTAGCCGGCCCCCTTCGGATCGACGCCAATCTGGATGGTGTTGTCGTCCACGAAGTGGTACGGCGGCACCGGCAGGTTCTTCGGGGCGGGAACGCCCTGGAAGACGCGGCCGGCCAGGTCGTAGCGCGACTTGTGGCAGGGGCAGTAGAAGCCACCCTTCCAGTTCGGGTCGAACGGCTCAGGCTTCATCACCGGCTCGAAATCGGGCACGCAGCCCAAGTGCGTGCACAGGCCCACCACCACCAGCCACTCGGGCTTGATGGAACGGGTGGCGTTCTGCGCGTACGTCGGCTGCTGGTCGGTGACTTCGGACTTGGGATCCGTAAGGCGGCCATCGAGCGTGGGAAGCGCGGCGAGCTGGTCTTTGGTGCGATTAACCACGAAAACCGGCTGGCTGCGCCAGGCAAACGTCACCTTTTGGCCTGGCTCGATCTTCGAGATGTCGGCGGTAACCGGTGCACCGGCGGCTTTCGCGCGGGCGCTCGGCTCCCAGGATTTAATGAAGGGCACGACCGCCGCCACCACTCCCACACCACCCACCACTGCCGTGGTGATGGTGAGGAAACGGCGTCGGCCGTGATCGACGACTTCGTTCGCCATCAGGCTCTCCGGAACATATGCCATTGAGATGCGGGTTTTCACGACCCGCAAAAATCGCGTTAGTGTAGCGTTTGCCCCCGAGGCACACAATAAAACTGAACGTGTTGACATACACTGGTACGTCCGGTCCGAGGTTATTCCCGAACCAGTACCGATTGGCCGCCATCCGACGACCGTCCGAAGGACCCGCTCTACCCATGAAACCGGCCGCCCGCGGCATCGCCTTCATCGCCCAGTTCGTCGTGTTGGGGTTGGCGGTTGCCTTTACCATCGGCCTCGTCTGGCCCGGCACCGGCCAGGTGCTGCGCGCGCGGCTGGGCTTCGGGCCCACGCCGGAAGCATCATCGTCGACCCTGGCCACGCCACCGATCGCGTCCGGCCCCGCCAGCTATGCCGATGCGGTAGGCCGCGCCGCACCGGCCGTGGTGAACATCTATGCCAATCGCCTGGTGAGCGAACAGCCCTCACAAGTTTTTGCCGATCCAGTGATGCAACGCATCCTGCGCGTGCCCACGGGCCCCGTGACCAAACGCCGTGAGCAGAATCTGGGATCGGGGGTCATCGTCTCGCCCGATGGTTATGTATTGACCAACAACCACGTCATCGCCAGCGCCTACGACATCCAGGTGCTGCTCTACGATGGCCGGGTGTTCAAGGCCCGCGTGGTGGGCTCGGACGACGAGACGGACCTCGCCGTGCTGAAGATCGACGCCGGCAGCCTGCCGGAAATTCCCCTTGCGGCCCCCGCGCATAAGCAACGTGTGGGCGACGTGGTGCTGGCCATCGGCAACCCCTTCGGCATCGGCCAGACAGTAACCATGGGCATCATCAGTGCCATGGGCCGCCAGTTGAACCTGTCCAGCCCGGAAATCTTCATCCAGACCGATGCCGCCATTAACCTGGGCAATTCCGGCGGCGCGCTGGTCAATGCCTATGGCGAACTGGTGGGCATCAATACCGCCCTGATCGGCCAGGCAGTGGGTGCCGAGGGCATCGGCTTCGCCATCCCGGTGGCCAGCGCCAAGCAGGTGCTGGACCAGATCATCGCCACCGGCCACGTCACCCGCGGCTGGATGGGCGCCGACTACGGCGCCGTCGCGGTATCGGCGGACAGCGGCCTGCCCTCCGCCGCGCGCGGCGTGATGGTGAACGATGTCTACCCCGGAGGCCCGGCCGCTACCGCGGGCATCCAGCCTCGCGATGTGCTGCTGCGTTTCGGCACCACGGGCATCGTCGATGCCAACGACCTGCGCCGCCGCGAGGCCATGCAGTCGCCGGGAAGCACGGTGGATGTCTCGGGATTGCGCAACGGCATTCCGTTCACGACACCGGTGAAGATGGTGCAGCGCCCGTCGATTCCGGTGCAGACCACGGCTAACCCCCAGGGCGTCAGCCCGGCGATCATTCCGCCGCATTCGCCCTGAGGGCGAGCGGCGCACCCGCCCGCACGGCGGAGCCGTAGCGGCGGCGGAGGATGCCCACGCGCTCGACATAGACCTGGGTTTCGGCATACGGCGGCACCCCGTTGTACTTCTCTACCGAGCGCTGTCCCGCGTTGTAGGCCGCCGCGGCCAGGCGCTCATCGCCGTTGAAGGCGCGCAGCAGGATCGCAAGGTATCGCGCCCCGCCCCGGATGTTCTGTTGAGCGTCGAAGGCATCGGCCACGCCCATGTCGCGGCCCGTGCCGGGCATCAACTGCATCAGGCCCTGGGCGCCCTTGATCGACAACGCACGCGGGTTGTACCCGCTTTCGGCATGGATCACCGCCCGCAACAGGGCCTGGTCCACACCGAATTCGGCGCTGGCCAGGCGGATCACGTCGGCATAGGCGCTCAAGTTCAGTGCCACCGTCTCGAAGTTGATCTTCGAATGCAGGTCGCAGGCAACGCATGTGGCGATATAGCTGAAGAGCATGGTGACCGCGCTGCCCTTCGTGCCCGCCGGGGCCACGTTGGTGTATTCCACCGTGCCATCGGCACGGGTCACCCGGTACACCGAACCGCGCAACACCTTCGCCGCCTTCGGCTGGGGTGGCTCTTCGGCGATCGGCAGAGGATCCCTGGTTTCCTGGTAGTCCCAGTGGCTTTTCGGGGCCACCACCTGGGGGGCCGCCACCACTTTCTGCCCCGGTTCGACCTTCGGCGTGGAGGCCGGCGAGACACCCTGAGCCACCGGCCGGGCGTTCACCGGACCACGGCGCGAGGGCGCCGACACCGGGATATCAAGCTTCTTGCAGTCCTTGTAGCCGGCCGTGGAACTGGCGAAGACGGTCTCGCCGGTGGCTCCGGTGCAGCGGTAAAGCGTGGCCGCGCGCACGGGACTGGCGAGCCACAGGGCCGCCAGGGCCAGGAGGATGGTCAGGCGGCCACGGTGCGTCATGGCGCGAGTTTGGCCGGAGCGCCTGGCGTTGTCACCCCACGCCGGGCGCCATAGCGGGTAAAATGACCGACCCACCCACCGCGGCAACACCATGAGCGGCAAGCTTTTCATCAAGACCCACGGCTGCCAGATGAACGAGTACGACTCGGCCAAGATGGCCGACGTGCTCAAGGCTTCGCACGGCCTGGAACTCACCCTCGATGAAAGCGAGGCCGACGTCATCCTGGTCAACACCTGCTCGATCCGCGAGAAGGCGCAGGAAAAAGTCTTCAGTCAGCTCGGCCGCTGGAAGGGCTACAAACAGCATAAGGAAGGCGTGGTGATCGGCGTCGGTGGATGCGTGGCCTCGCAGGAAGGCGCGGCCATCGTCTCCCGCGCGCCCTATGTCGATCTGGTTTTCGGCCCGCAAACCCTGCATCGGCTGCCGGAGCTGATCGACGCCCGCCGCCGCACCGGCAAGCCGCAGGTGGACATCAGCTTTCCCGAGATCGAGAAATTCGACCGCCTGCCCGAGCCCCGCGCCGAAGGGCCCACCGCGTTCGTCTCGATCATGGAAGGCTGCTCGAAGTACTGCTCGTACTGCGTGGTGCCTTATACCCGTGGCGAGGAAATCAGCCGTCCCTTCGACGATGTCCTGGTGGAAGTGGCCAAGCTGGCCGCCCAGGGCGTGCGCGAGGTGAACCTGCTCGGCCAGAACGTCAACGCCTATCGCGGTCCCACCTTCGATGGTGGCGAAGCCGACCTTGCGGTACTGATCCACGCCATCGCCGGCATCGAAGGCATCGGCCGCATCCGCTTCACTACCTCGCACCCGCTGGAGTTCTCCGACTCGCTGATCGAGGCCTATGCCAGCGTGCCGCAGCTGGCCAACTACCTGCACCTGCCCGTGCAGGCCGGTTCCGACCGCATCCTGTCGGCCATGAAACGCGGCTACACCGCGATCGAATTCAAGCAGAAGATCCGCAAGCTGCGCGCCGTGCGCCCGGACATCTGCGTGTCGTCGGATTTCATCGTGGGGTTCCCCGGCGAAACCGAGGATGATTTCGAGAAAACCATGAAGCTCATCAGCGACATCGGCTTCGACCAGAGCTTCTCCTTCATTTTCTCCTCCCGTCCGGGCACGCCTGCGGCGAACCTCGCCGACGACACGCCGATGGCGGTGAAGCACGCGCGGCTCACCCGCCTGCAGGCTGCCGTCACCGCCAATGCCAACCGCATCAACCAGGCCATGGTGGGCACGGTGCAACGCGTGCTGGTGGAAAAACCCAGCCGCAAGAGCCCGCGCGAGATGACCGGCCGCACCGAAAATATGCGCTATGTGAACTTCCCAGGCGACGCCCGCATGATCGGCCAGTTCGTCGATGTAACTATCACCGAGGCGATGAGCAACTCCCTCCGCGGGCGAGTCGCCAGCTACGACGCCGTCGCCCCGGCTGCTTGATGGGGTCAGAGTCATAACTCTGACCCCCCAAAACCATCCGATCTCGAGATCCCATGACCGACGGCCTTACCCAGCGCGACTTCCCGCTCGACCCGGAAAACAATGCGCGCCTTGCCAACCTCTGCGGCCCCTTCGACGAACACCTGCGTCAGGTGGAGTTGCGCCTGGGCGTGGAGATCGACCACCGCGGCAACATCTTCCGCGTGATCGGCGAGGAAGCCGCCGCCATCGCTGGCGAGAAGGTGCTGCGCTCGCTCTATCAAGCCACGGAGAACGAATCGCTCACTGGCGCCGCCATCAACCTGCACCTGGCCGAGAGCGGCGTGGATGCGCTGGTGTCCGACACCGAGGGCACGCAAGAAGTCGCCATCAAGGTCAAGCGCGGCGTGATCAAGGGCCGCGGCCCGAACCAGGCGCGCTACCTGCACGCCATCGCCACGCATGACATCAACTTCGGCGTCGGCCCCGCCGGCACCGGCAAAACCTACCTGGCCGTGGCAAGCGCCGTGGAAGCACTGGAAGCGAACCGCGTGCAGCGCGTGCTGCTGGTGCGTCCGGCGGTGGAAGCCGGTGAAAAACTCGGCTTCCTGCCCGGTGACCTCAGCCAGAAGGTCGATCCGTACCTGCGCCCGTTGTACGACGCCCTGTACGAAATGCTCGGCTTCGAGAAAGTGGCCAAGCTGATCGAGCGCAATGTGATCGAGATCGCGCCGCTGGCCTATATGCGCGGCCGCACCCTCAACGACTCGTTCGTGATCCTGGACGAAGCGCAGAACACCACCGTCGAGCAGATGAAGATGTTCCTCACCCGCATCGGCTTCGGCACGGTGGCGGTGATCACCGGCGACGTGACCCAGGTGGACCTGCCCCGCCATGTCCGCTCGGGGCTGCGCCACGCCATCGAGGTGCTGCGCGGCGTCGAAGGCATCAGCTTCACCTTCTATACCTCGCGCGACGTGGTGCGCCATCCGCTGGTTGCCAAGATCGTCCGTGCCTACGAGGCGTTCGAGACCACCGAGAACGCCGATAACACGCATGTCAGGTAGCACGCTGACGCTATCCGTGGGCTATGGCGTGCCCCGGGCAGGCGTGCCGTCGGCCGCAAGTTTCCGTAAATGGG
>NZ_DATHFX010000091.1:0-6875 GCF_035317885.1 Pinirhizobacter sp. | reverse complement strand
ACTTTGCAGTCCACTCCACGCCCGATACGGAGGAGAAGGCGTCCTTGGCCAGTACACGCTGGTTGCCGGTAGCATCCTGTTCGACCAGTTGTGACGGCCCGCCTTCGGCGCTATGGAACGCCAGGATATCCTTCCCGTCGGCCGACATTTTTATTGGCGCAAACACCTGTCCCACGATGCTGTGGTCCAGTTTCGTCCAGCCGCTGCCTTCCTTCCGGTAGATGACTGATTCGAAATCCTCCGATGTGCCGAAGGCGTAGCGTGCGTTGCCGTCGTCGTCGAGGGTAAAGTTCATGCTGCCGATGCCGATCTCGGCGATCTGGCGGCGCCCGCCATTTCCGTGCGAGTCGATGTCGTAGAGCTGGCTCAATTCGTCACGCTGATAGATATACGCGCGCATGAAGAAGCGGCCGTTGAGTTTCTGCGGCGTGCCTTCGATGAAACCCCAGCCCATGTCGGTGCCGCGTGTGGCGCTGTGGTTGGCTATGTCGTAGCCGAAGAGATAGTCCTGATGCTTGCCGTCGACATCGGTGGCAATGATCTCACCGGTCAGCGCGGGCTTGTCGATCGTGCCCATCTGCTTGGCCTGGCCAAGCACCAGCCGTGTGTTGCTGACCCAGGTGATGTCTTGCGGCATGAGGTACTTGGGCATGCGCAGGATACTGGCCGGCGTGGTCATGTCCTCGACGTGATAGATCACCAGCGCGTGCTGGTCGCCTGAGGGGTCATGCATGGCTACGGCGAGGTACTTGCCGTCAGGTGACAGTGCCGGATCGGACAACGAGGGCCGCCGGGTAAAGTCCTCGACCGGGATCAGGTCGGCGGCAACGGCCGCGGCGGATACAGACAGGCACAGCGCGGCCACGGCGGCACGCACGAAATGGCTTTGCATCGAATGGTTCCCCTTTACGGGCGGCTGCCCCCTGGCGGACCGTCCCCGGGCGAGTATAGCGAGCTGGCGGGGGGACGCCAGTACTCCGCCAGGCACCGCGCGGACGGTACAATTCAGGGTCTTCAAGCCCAGCGGACCGCCATGGCAGCTCCTTTCGTCGTCAATTTCAACCCGGTGGCCTTCCAGGTGGGGCCGCTGGCCATCCACTGGTACGGACTGATGTACCTGGGCGGTTTCCTTGGCGGCTGGCTGGCCGGCGAATACCGCCGCCTGAAGGGCCGTTTCCCGGTGTCCCGCGATGCATATAGCGACCTCATCTTCTACGCCATGATGGGCGTGGTGATCGGTGGCCGCGTGGGCTACATGCTGTTCTACACGCCGATCAACTGGATATGGCACGACCCGCTGGCGCTGGTGCGCATCTGGGACGGCGGCATGAGCTTCCACGGTGGCCTGCTGGGCGTGGTGGCGGCGATCTGGTGGTGGTCGCGCCGCCATGGCCTGCATATCTTCGACACGGGGGATTTCATCGCCCCGCTGGTTCCGATCGGGCTGGGCCTGGGCCGGCTCGGCAATTTCATCAACGGCGAGTTGTGGGGCAAGCCCAGCGACGTATCCTGGGCGATGGTGTTCCCCAATGCGCCCGACGCCTTGCCGCGCCATCCCTCGCAGCTTTATGAATTCGCGCTCGAAGGCGTGGTGATGTTCGCCGTGCTGTGGATCTACTCGATGAAGCCGCGGCCGCGCTATGCGGTATCGGGGATGTTCGCCGTGCTTTACGGGTGTTTCCGCATCTTCGTGGAGTTCTTCCGGCTGCCCGATGCCCAGTTGGGTTACCTGGCCTTCGGCTGGCTGACCATGGGCCAGATCCTGTCGATCCCGTTGCTGCTGTTCGGTGTCATCTTGCTGACATTGTCCCGCCGCGCGCCCACCTTGCCCCTCGCCGCGCCAGCGGCGTAGGCTGGGCAGCATGCACACCTATCTCGACCTCCTGCGCCACGTTCTGGACCACGGCGCGGAAAAGCAGGACCGCACCGGTACCGGCACGCGCAGCGTGTTCGGCTGGCAGATGCGCTTTGACCTGGCCCGCGGGTTCCCGCTGGTTACCACCAAGAAATTGCACCTGAAGTCGATCGTCCACGAACTGATCTGGTTCCTGAAGGGCGATACCAACATCGGCTACCTCAAGGAACACGGCGTCCGCATCTGGGACGAATGGGCCGATGCCAATGGCGATCTGGGGCCCGTGTACGGACGGCAATGGCGGGCGTGGCCCACTGCCGACGGCAAGGTGGTGGACCAGATCGGCTGGGTGATCGACGAGATCCGGCGCAACCCCGATTCCCGCCGGTTGATCGTGTCGGCGTGGAACGTGGGGGAGCTGCCGAAGATGGCGCTGATGCCCTGTCATACGATGTTCCAGTTCTACGTGGCCAACGGCCGGCTGTCATGCCAGCTCTACCAGCGTTCGGGCGATATTTTCCTCGGCGTACCGTTCAATATCGCCAGTTATGCGCTACTTACGCACATGATCGCCCAGGAAACGGGGCTCGCCCCAGGCGACTTCATCCATACCCTGGGCGACGCCCACCTCTACGCCAACCATGTCGAGCAGGCACGCGAGCAGCTTTCGCGCGAGCCGCGGCCATTGCCGAGTCTCGTGCTGAACCCCGACGTGAAATCCGTCTTCGATTTTACTTACGATGACATCGGCATCGCCGGCTACGATCCTCACCCGGCCATCAAGGCACCCGTGGCCGTGTGATCGAACGATTGTTGGATTGGCGCGCTACGTGGCAAGCACTACCATAAGCGGGTTGTGAGACGTCAACCGGTTTACAAGGACACCCATGGCCGTATCGATCATCGCCGCGCTGGACGAGAATTTCGCCATCGGCAAGCATGGCCAGATGCCCTGGCACCTGCCGGCGGACCTCGCCCACTTCAAGCACCTCACCCTGGGCAAGTACGTGGTGATGGGGCGCAAGACGGCCGTGGCGATCGGCAAGGCCTTGCCCGACCGCCACAACCTGGTACTGACGCGCCGCCATGACGCGCCGTTCCCGGGGCAGGTGACGGTTCGTTCGATCCCCGAGGCGCGGGCCACGGCCGGCGGCACCGGCATCACCGTGATCGGTGGCGGCGAGGTCTACCGGGAAGCCCTCCCGTTTGCACAGCGCCTGTACCTGACCTGGGTCTATACCGCCATCGAGGGCTGCGACGCCTTCTTCCCCGGCATCGATTTCAAGGAGTGGACGGAGATCTCGCGCGTGCACCATGCCGCCGACGCCACGCATCCCCATTCCTTCGACATGGTCGAATATATCCGCGCATGATCCACGTGGCAGCCGGCGCGCTGATCGACGCCGACGGCCGTGTCCTGCTGGCCCAGCGGCCGCCGGGCAAGCACCTGGCCCTGATGTGGGAATTTCCCGGCGGCAAGCTCGAGCCGGGCGAGGATGCCCGCCAGGGCCTGGCACGTGAACTTGCCGAGGAACTGGGCATCGTCATCGGCGGGGCCACGGCGCTCATGCAGTTCCCGTGGGATTACGAAGACAAATCTCTGCTGCTGGACGTCTTCATCGTGACCACCTGGTACGGCGAGCCCCGTTCGCTCGAAGGCCAGGCCCTGCGTTGGGTGCTGCCCGCCGAAGCGGACCCGGCCGACCTCGCACCGGCCGACCGGCCGGTACTGGCTGAGCTCGCGTGCACGGTCCTGGTCCGCCCCTGACGATTACAATGGTTGCCATGACCGACCACGATGCCGCCGCGCTGCTCGGCGCGGATGGCCCTTTTGCCCGCGAGATCCCGGGTTTCCTGCCCCGCGCCGCACAACAGGCGATGGCTGCCGCCGTGCAGGATGCCATCGCCCAGGCCGACACCTTGATCGCCGAGGCGGGCACGGGCACGGGCAAGACCTTTGCCTACCTGGTGCCGGCACTGCTCTGCGGGCAGCGCGTGATCGTTTCCACCGGGACCAAGGCACTGCAGGACCAGTTGTTCTTCCGCGATCTCCCGCGCGTTCGCAGCGTCCTGGGCGCGCGCCTGAAGAGCGCCCTGCTGAAGGGCCGTGCCAACTACCTATGCCTGCACCGACTGGACCAGACCGTACGCGAGGGCAGCCTGGCTAGCCGGGAGGAATCCACGCAACTGGCGGCCATCCGCGCCTGGTCGGCGCGCACGCGCGCCGGTGATCGCATGGAACTGGCCGAGGTGCCCGAGGAATCGCCGCTCTGGCCCCGTGTTACCTCCACGCCCGAGAACTGCCTGGGCAGCGAGTGTTCCTTCTTCGACAGTTGCCATGTGGTGCGTGCGCGACGCGAGGCCCAGGAGGCCGACGTGGTGGTGGTGAACCACCATTTGCTGTTCGCCGATCTTTCGTTGCGACAGGAGGGTTTCGGCGAGATCCTTCCCGGTGCGCAGGCGTTCATCCTGGATGAAGCGCACCAGGTACCGGAACTTGCCGGCCAGTTCTTCTCACAGAGCATCAGCGCGCGTCAGCTCACCGATCTTGCCGGCGACGTGCTCGCCGAATGCAATGGCGTGACCGGTGCCATGGGCCTGTTGCTGGAACCTGTGGAAGCGCTGCAGGGCGTGGTCCGGCGCTTGCGCCTGGCGATGGATGCGCTGCCTACGCGCGGCGCCTTCGCCGCGCTCGACCGCGATGAAACTATCGGTGCTGAACTGGAGGAACTGCGCGAGGTGCTGGCGTCGCTGGAAGACCTGCTGGGCGGGCAGGCCGAACGTTCCCGGGGCCTGGCCAATGCGTTCGAGCGCACCCAGGCCATGCTGATGAAGCTCGACCGCATCGTCGAAGGCAAAGGCGACGCCGATGTCCGCTGGTACGAACTCTATCCTCGCGGCTTCGCCTTCCACGCCACGCCGCTGGACCTTGCCCCGCCGCTGCGGGCCATGCGCCAGGCCACGCAGGCAGCGTGGATCTTCACCTCGGCCACGTTGTCGGTGGCCGGGGATTTCCAGCACTTCGCCCGGCAGCTGGGCATCGACGACCCACATGCGATCAGCCTGGAAAGCCCGTTCGATTACCGAACGCAAGCGCTTTGCTACTTGCCGGCCAACGTGCCTGATCCCGCCGCGCGCGACCATACCGACCGCGTCGTCGACGCGGTGCTGCCGGTACTGGAAGCCTCCAACGGCCGGGCCTTCCTGTTGTTCACCTCGCACCGCGCGCTGCGCCGCGCGGCGGAGTTGCTCACCGGCCGCGTGCCGTGGCCGCTGTTCGTGCAGGGCACCGCGCCGCGCCATCGCCTGCTGGAAGACTTCCGCCACAGCGGGCATGGCGTCCTGCTGGGCGCGGCGAGCTTCTGGGAGGGCGTGGACGTGTCCGGTGATGCCCTGAGCGTGGTGGTGATCGACAAACTTCCCTTCGCCAACCCCGACGACCCCGTGCTGCAGGCGCGGCTGGATGCACTGGAACAAACCGGCATCAGCGCCTTCATGGGCTGGCAGGTGCCCACCGCCGCCATCGCGCTGAAGCAGGGTGCCGGCCGCCTGATCCGCGACGTGCACGACCGCGGCGTGCTGATGTTGTGCGACCCGCGCCTGGTGACCAAAGGCTATGGCCGCCTGTTCCTGGCCAGCCTGCCACCCATGCCGCGCACGCGCGAACTGGTAGACGTGCAAACCTTCTTCGCTGCATCCGGCGAAACGGCTGCGAATTCGCCCGCCGCCGCCCGAAGTTAGCCATGCCGCGGCCGCGCCCGGCCCCAGGGGGGTGGTGTGATGGTGGCCCGACAGGTGGAAGGAGTACGCAATGTCAGGCTGGATGCATTCGATAACCGCCAAGGTGCTTGGCGTGGGCGCGCTTGCGCTGGTGATGTTGATTCCCCTCGCCTGGATCCATTCGATGGTGGGTGAGCGGCAGGATCTGAACACGCAGGCGGCCGGCAATGTCGCGAAGGGCTGGGGCGGTCGGCAAGTGGTCGGCGGGTTGATGTTGGCGGTGCCTGCCGATCAAACCGTGCTGGACGCCAACCAGCGCCAGGTGATCACGCGCAGTACCGAGTTCGTGCTGGCCGACCGCATGGCTACCTCGGCGACCATGAGTATCGAGCGCCGTCGCTACGGCATATACGAAGTGCCGGTGTACGTCGCCGATGTCAGCTTTGTCGGACATGTGGATGCGGCTGACATCGCAACCTTTCGCCAGGCGAGCGGACGTACCTGGCTCGGTGCCAAAGCCGAGCTACGCCTTCCGTTGGCCGACCTACAAGGGCTGCGGGATGTCGGCGATATACGCGTGAACGGCAAACCGTACCGCCTGGTTTCCTCCACCGCCCAGGCAGGTGGGCTTCCGGTGGTGTCCGTGCCGATCGACCTGGATGCGCTGGCGGGGCAATCGATCGACTTCACGGTGCGGGTCAAGCTTGCCGGAACCGGTTCCCTGCAGTTCCTGTCCATGGCGCGTACCGGTACTGTCGATCTGCAGGCCCCCTGGCCCGACCCGAGTTTCGTCGGTGCGGCGTTGCCTGTGAGTCGGCGCGTGGACGACCGTGGCTTCCAGGCCCAGTGGCGGGTACTGGATCTCAACCGCGACTACGGCCAGCACTGGAACGACTCCGACTCCAAGGTCGATGCCCGGATGGCGGCGTCGGCATTCGGCGTGGAATTGTTCCAGCCAGGCAGCGTGTACCAGCAGAACGATCGCGCCGGTAAGTACGCGTTGCTGTTCGTTGCCATGACCTTCGTGGTGTTTTTCCTGTACGAGGTACTGCAGCGCCTTCGCGTGCATCCGGTGCAATACCTGCTGGTAGGCGCGGCGATGGTGGTGTTCTACGTGCTGTTGCTGGCGTTGTCCGAACAATTCGGTTTCGCGCTTGCATACCTGATGGCCGCGCTCGCGGTCGTGGGCATCATCGCCGGTTATGCGTCGGCGGTGCTGCGCGCACGTCGTGCCGGCTGGACGCTGGGCGTCGTGCTGGCCCTGCTTTACGCGGTACTCTACGGCCTGATCGGGGCAGAA
>NZ_DATHFX010000090.1:0-9759 GCF_035317885.1 Pinirhizobacter sp. | reverse complement strand
CCTTCGCGCCGCGCCACCACATGCACGTGCAATTGCCGCACGATGTTGCCGAGTGCGCCAATATTGAGCTTGTCGCAGGGAAATACCGCCCGCAGGGCTTCGCCGGCCTGTTCCACCTCCTGCCACATCAGGGCGCGCGCGTCGGCGGGCAGGTCGGTAACTTCAGCAAGGCCCGCCTGCCGCGGCACCAACACCAGCCAGCCGAAGCGCGCGTCATCCATCAGGCGCACGCTGCATAGCGCAAGCTCCACCACGGCTACCGTGTCTGCTGCCAGCCGCGGATCGAGCACCAGGCTCACGCCAGGTTCTTCTCGAAGAACGCCAGCGTGCGATCCCAGGCCAGTTGGGCACTGGGAGCATCGTAGCTGCCGCGCGCGTCGCAGTTGAAGCCGTGGTCGGCCGGATACACGTAGGTTTCCATCTGCGGCATCAGTTCGCGGTGCTTTGCCACCATTTCCGGGGGGATGGAATGGTCTTTCTCGCCGAAATGGAAGATCACCGGCGCCTGCGGCTTTTCGCTCAGGAAAGGCACGTTGCGCGAGCCGTAGTAGCTGGACGAAGGAAGGCCCAGGCGCAATGCCGCCATCAGCGCGATGGTGCCGCCCCAGCAATAGCCCACGGTGCCGATCTTGCCGGCTTCGGAAATCGTGCTGGCGGCGACTTCCACGTCGTAGAGCGCCCGCAACAGGCCCAGTTCGCTGATCAGCTTGACACCCTTTTCCATGCCGGCCTGGTCGTAACCCAGTTCCACATCCCGTTCCACGTGGTCGAAAACGGCCGGTGCGATCGCCGTATACCCGGCCTCGGCGTAGCGGTCCACGATGCTGCGGATGTGCGCGTTGACGCCGAATATCTCCTGGATCACCACGATGCCGCCCTTGGGCTTGCCCTTGGGGGTGGCGAGGTAGGCGCCAATTTCCTTGAAAGAGGACGTATCGAGTTTGACGTGCTTGCCCATGACGGGGATTCCTGTGGGGGGACTTTTCCTAGCTTAACTCGCCCGAAGCGATGGGAAAGCTGGCGTATAATCACCCGTTTACGCTCACCTTGCAGGTACCCGCGCCATGACCCAGGCGACCCAGAAAATCGGTTTCGTCAGCCTCGGCTGCCCCAAGGCGCTGGTGGACTCCGAACGCATCCTCACCCAGCTGAAGGTCGAGGGTTACCAGATCGTGCCCAGCTACGGCGAGGCCGATGCCGTGGTGGTCAACACCTGTGGCTTTATCGATGCTGCCGTGCAGGAATCGCTGGACGCTATCGGCGAGGCGCTGCACGAGAACGGCAAGGTGATCGTCACCGGTTGCCTGGGGAAACGCTCCGAGCTGATCCGCGAAGCGTATCCGGAAGTACTGTCCATCAGCGGCCCACAGGACTACGCATCCGTAATGAGCGCGGTGCACCAGGCGCTGCCGCCTGCGCGCAACAAGTTCTTCGATCTGGTGCCCGACATCGGCGTGAAGCTCACGCCCAAGCACTACGCCTACCTGAAGATCTCCGAAGGCTGCAATCACCGCTGCAGCTTCTGCATCATTCCCTCGATGCGCGGCGACCTGGTCAGCCGCCCGGTGGACGAGGTGCTGGTGGAAGCGGAGAAGCTCGTCCGCGGCGGAGTAAAGGAATTGCTGGTGGTGTCGCAGGACACCAGTGCCTACGGCGTGGATGTGCGTTACGCCGAGCGCGAATGGCGCGGCAAGTCGTATCGCACGCGCATGACGGAACTGTGCGAGGGCTTGTCCGAACTCGACGCCTGGACGCGGCTCCACTACGTGTACCCGTATCCGCACGTGGACGAAGTGATGCCGCTGATGGCGGCCGGCAAGGTGCTGCCGTACCTGGACATCCCCTTCCAGCATGCAAGCCCCCGCATCCTGAAACTGATGAAGCGCCCCGGCAACGTCGATCGCACGCTGGAGCGCATCGCGAACTGGCGCAAGCTCTGCCCCGACCTCACGATCCGCAGCACCTTCATCGTCGGTTTCCCGGGCGAGACGGATGCGGAGTTCAATGAACTCCTGGATTTCCTGCGCGAGGCCGAACTCGACCGCGTCGGCGCATTCGCTTATTCCCCGGTGGACGGCGCGCGCGCCAACGATTTGCCCGATCCGGTGTCGGAGGAATTGAAGGAAGACCGCCTGGAGCAGTTCATGGCGGTGCAGGCGGAAATCTCGGCGGCCAAGCTACAGCGGAAGATCGGCCGCACGCTCAAGGTGCTGGTGGACAGCGCCGACGCCGATGGCGCGGTGGCACGCTCGGCGGCCGATGCGCCGGAGATCGACGGCACGGTGCGCATCGAAGGCGGAAGCCGCCTCAAGGCCGGGCAGTTCGTCGATGTCGTCATTGACGCCGCCGACGAACACGATCTCTTCGGCCATCTCGCCTAGCTGATGCGTTACGTGGCGCCCACGCGCGAAGCACTCGATGCGCGCGTGCTTGGGCGTCACCCGCTCGATACCTGGTCGCAGGCCTATGGTTTCCTCGGCGGTGCCTCCTGGCCCTCGATCGAGGTACTCAATGCGCATCGCCCAGCGTCCATGCAGCAGCGCTTCGTGGCGCAGACCCCGCAGCTCCTGGCCGATGGCCTGCACTATGAGGAGCGCATTGCCGTCACCGGCGCCATCGCCACGCGCGAGCGAAACTGGCACGATCTCTTCAATACCCTGGTATGGATGCGCTACCCGGCCATCAAGCAGGCGTTGAACCTGCGGCAGGTGGCAGAGATCGCCGTGATGGGGCGCCGCGAGCGTTCGCGGCCGCAATGCGCGCTCACCCATTTCGACGAAGCAGGCATCGTGGTCCACCTGCGCGAGCCGGCGATGGTCGAAGCCTGGGATGCCCACGATTGGGAAACGTTGTTTCGCGGTTATCGTCAGGCGTGGCTGAACGGGGATACGACGGTGCACGTGTTCGGCCACGCCTTGCTCGAACATGCGCTCACGCCGGCCAAGCTCCTGGTGGGCAAGGCCATGGTGTTTCTTGGCGGTTCGGGCGACGTCCTCGATGCATGCGCCGCCGCGATCGATAGCGGCCAGGTACTCAACGATCCGCTGGAATTGCGGCCTTTTCCGCTCAGCGGATTGCCTGGTTGGCATGACGATGGCGATACCGCCGACTTCTATCGCGCCACGCCATGCTTTCAGCCCGTGCGGGCGGGAAGGATCTATCCACCGGCCCGGGCTACGGCCTAGGGGTAGGCGATGGATACCACGCAGAAGCGCGTGGGACCGGCCGGCAGTTGCGCCTCGAAGTCGTCGTCGACGTGTTTTTTTAGAAGCGCCGTGGCCATCGGCGAATCCACGCTGATCCAGCCTCGTTTGGCATCGGTTTCATCCGGGCCGACGATGCGATACACGACCATCTCGCCCGTGGCCTCGTTCTCCAGTGTCACCGTGGCGCCGAAGAATACGGCGGTGCGGTCGGTCGGCCCGCTTTCGGCCACTTGCAACACCGGAATGCGCTTGGACAGGTATCGTGCCCGGCGGTCGATCTCGCCCAGCTGCTTCTTCCGGTAGATGTACTCGGCGTTCTCCGAACGGTCGCCCTCGGCCGCGGCAGCCGCCAGGGCTTTTACAACCTCCGGTCGCACGGTATGCCATAGGTGGTCCAGTTCGCTTTTGAGCCGTTCGAAACCTTCGCGCGTGATGATGGCCGTGGAGCGCGGGGCAGGCGGTCGCCAGCGCGTCATGCCTTGCCGTCCCGGGGCAGGGCAGGCAGGCCGTCGATGTCGGCAAGCAGTTCATCCACCTGCGGCAACATGGGGTGGTCGGGCCATTCGGCGCGGGTGCGCAGCAACAGTCCGCGCGCGGTGGAGGTTTCTTCCAGGCGCAACATCATCCTTGCAGCCAAGAGGGCATACCACGGTGCTTCGTAATCTTTCGGCCACAGGCGCACATAGCCCATCGCCAGCTGGCGTGCGAGACGGGGCATGCCCAGCTGGCCAGCCTTGTCGGCCAGCGGCCCGGCGGTGCGTGGATCATCCGGGATGAAAGCCGGGTCCACCGCCTGGCAATCCTGCACCACGCCCAGGGCCTTGGTGACGTCGCCGGCGGCGATCAACTGGGCTATCCAGATCTGCCCATGCACCAACAGCTCCGCGCGACGTCCCGCCCGGCCCAGGAACTCGCGGTAGCGCGTATGGAGGATCGTCGGTGCACCGCCTTCCTGGATGCGCTCGGTAAGCATGCCCGTGGCCGCGGCGAGGTCGGTCGTGGCCAGCGTATCGGCGCGATCAAGTAGTTCCTCGTCGGCACCCTTACCCATGGCCCGGTTCAATACATCCGCCTGCGGCGAATGTCCCAGGCGGTCGGCGTGCGCATACATCAACGCGCCCATCAGGTGGAAGTTGAGCACCGTGGCATAGTTGGCCACGAGGTAAAACGGCAGGATCGAGACAATCCTTGGCAATATCCCAACCACCGTAAGCTGCAACATCACCTGTATCCCGGCGATGGCCAGGTAGATCCCCGCCATCAGGAAATACGGCGCGCCGAAACGGTTCACGGTGGCCAGCCATTGCAACGGGTTCAACGCCGACAGCGCACCGTCGCCGAAAGCGAGCGACATCGAGATCGCCGGCAGGAAGAACACCAGCACCACGCCCAGCACCAGGGCGCCTGGGCCCCAGAATGTGGGCATCATCAGCAGGTAAAGCACCGTTACGACCTGCACGGCGATCAGTACCGCCGCCGCGCCGCCACCGGCATCGCCGGCAAATTCCGGGGGCAGGGCATAACCATCGGCGGTGTGGCGCAGGCAGGCGAAGGCATATTTGTACAGCGCCCCCCAGCACAGCAGCGAGAACACCAGGCCGAACACCGGCAGCAAGGTGAGGTATTGGGCGAAGGCCAACGCCACCACGGTGGTGAGGGCCGCCGGTTGCAGCGGATAGGCGAAGGCTGAGGGAAAGCGCTCGGAGAACCGCGCACCCGCATCGATCGTCGGCTGGACCGGCATCAGCGCTTGCCGCCGAAAATGCCGCCCAGGATGCCGCGGACGATCTGCTGGCCCACCTTCGAGCCCGCCGTGCGCACCACCGATTTGGCCATGGTTTCGATCATGCCCTGACGGCGGCCGGTACCGAGCATCGCATCGCGGATCATGCCGCCCCAGTCGCTTCCACCGTGCGCCGGCGTGCCTGCCTTGCCCGAAGGCGCCGCCACCGGCGGTGCCTCGGCTGCCTTTTCACTCGCCCGGCGGGCGAGCATTTCGGCGGCCGAATCGCGGTTCACCGTGGTGTCGTACTTCCCGCTCACCGGCGAGCGCGACCTCACCTGGGCGCGTTCGTCGTCGGTGATCGCGCCGATGCGGCAGGTGGGCGTGCTCACCAGGATCTGTTGCACCGGGCAGGGCACGCCACCTTCGCCTAGCGTCGAGGCCAGCGCCTCACCCACGCCCAGCCCACCGATGGCAGCGACGACGTCGAGCTTCGGGTTGGCAACGAAGGTCTCCGCAGCCGCCTTCACGGCTTTCTGGTCGCGTGGGGTAAAGGCGCGCAGCGCATGCTGCACGCGGTTGCCGAGCTGGCCGAGGATGTCGCCGGGCACGTCATCGGGGTTCTGCGAGCAGAAGTACACGCCCACTCCCTTCGAACGGATCAGCCGCACCACTTGTTCCACTCTTTGGCGCAGCGCCGGCGGCGCATCATCGAACAGCAGATGCGCTTCGTCGAAGAAGAACACCAGCTTGGGCTTGTCCAGGTCGCCGGCTTCCGGCAGCGCTTCGAAGAGTTCGGACAGCAGCCACAGCAGGAAGGTGGAATAGAGCCTGGGGTTGAGGATCAGGTCTTGCGCGGCGAGCACGTTGATCACGCCGCGGCCGCTCATGTCCTGGCGCATCAGGTCGGCGAGTTCCAGCGCCGGCTCACCGAAGAAGTGATTGGCGCCGGCTTGCTCGAGCTTCAGCAGCGAGCGCGTGATGGCTCCCACGCTCTGCTTGCTCACCAATCCGTATTTGGTGGAGATCTCCGCTGCGTGTTCTGCCGTGAATCCGAGCAGCGCGCGCAGGTCGTCCATGTCCAGCAGCAACAGGCCCTGTTCGTCGGCCAGGCGGAAGACGATCTCCAGCACGCCTTGCTGGGTGTCGTTCAGTTCCAGGATGCGACCGAGCAGGGTAGGGCCCATCTCCGACACGGTGGCCCGGACCGGGTGGCCGAGCTTGCCGAAGAGGTCCCAGAACACCACCGGGTTCGCACCCGGCTGCCAGCCGGCCAGGTCGAGCTTGTCCAGGCGCGCCTTGAGCTTGTCGCCCGCGGGCGCCGCCGCCTGCGAGAGCCCTGCAAGGTCGCCCTTGGCGTCGGCCAGGAAGCAGGGCACGCCCAGTTTCGAGAACCCCTCGGCCATCACCATCAGGCTTACCGATTTGCCGGTGCCGGTGGCCCCGGCGATCATGCCGTGGCGATTGCCGTAGCGGGGGTCCAGCTCGATGCTGGCGCTGGCGTTGCGGCCGATGAATATTCCCGACATGGTGTTTCTCCCGTGGCTGCGGTGGATTCTAGCCGTGCAGGCGCGTAAGGTGCCCGCATCATTGCCGCGGGTTGTTCTTGTGTCGTCGAAGTCGTTGAGTTCGCTTTCCCTGCTGCCGCTCGCCGCGGCCATCGCTGTCCTGGCCGGTTGCGCGGGTAGCCCGGCGCCCAAGGCTGGCGCGCCAACCGCCGTCGATGCGCTCTACGCCCAGCTCGACCAGGCCAGCAAGGGCTATGAGACGGCCATCGAGCAATCCCGCCAGGGCGATACCGCGGGCTCGGCGCGCACCCTGGACGCCTCGATGAATACGCTCAAGGACATCGCCGCACGATGCACGCCGGCAACTGCTTGCGATCCGCAGCGGGTGCTCAGCGTCTACGATCGCCTGCTGCGCCTGAAAGACGCCAGCTTCATCGCCGGCGAGGAAGACGACACCATCGCCGAGACCCCCGATACGCAAACCAGCCTCGGCACCTCACCGATCAGTACGGCGATCCCACAGGTGCAGCGCAGTGTCACCATGCTGCGCGGGCAGAAGCTGTCGGACCTGGTGGCCATGAACGGGCCGGTGAAGGCGGCGCTGGAGATGTGGCTTACCCAATGGCGCCCGCAACTGATGGACGCCTATGTCAACTACCAGTACCTGCGCGCCCAGATGTGGCCGGAATACCAGAAGGCTGGCCTTCCCGAGGCGGTGCTCTTCGGCATCCTTGCCAAGGAATCCGGCGGCAAGGTGCACGCGGTATCGCGGTCGGGTGCGTCCGGGCCATTGCAGTTCATGTACGCCACCGGCATCCGCTTCGGGCTTTCCAGTGCCGACGGTTTCGACCAGCGTTTCGACCCACAGCTGGCCGCACGCGCCAACGCGGCCTACCTTGACGAGCAACTGGCCCAGTTCAACAACAATCTCGAACTCACCCTGGGTGCCTACAACGCGGGCGAGGGGCGCATGCGCCGTCTGGCCCAGCAATACCCCGGAGTGGACTTCTACGATCCGCAGATCTACAACCAGCTCTCGCCTGAAACGCGCGAATACGTGCCCATGGTGCTCGCAGCAGCGTGGCTGTTCCTGCACCCGGAGAGTTACCACCTGAATTTCCCCAAGGTCGATGGCGTGCCAGGTTCCATTGCCCTGCAGCGGCCAGCTTCGATCAGCGAGCTGACGGTTTGCCTTGGGGGCGCCGGCGGCATGAATGAAGGTTGGTTCCGCACCCTGCGCAACCTCAATCCGCGACTGGATCCGCAGGTGCCCCAGCCCACCGGTTCGCGCCTGGCGGTGCCTGTGGCGCTGGAGAAGGCCTATGCAGCCAGCTGCACGTCGGGGCCGTGGCCGATCCTGGCCAACGACCTGCACACGGCGGTGAAGCCGGTGGTGATCGGGCCGCCACCTGTCGCGGCAGCCGTGGTGGCTTCGCGCCCGCACGGCACGCGGAGCTACAAGGTACGGCGCGGCGACACGCTCGCCGGCATCGTGCGCAAGCTCGACTGCACCAACGTGGAAGAAGTGGCGAAAATGAACGGGATTTCGGGCCATCACCTGAGCCCGGGCCAGACCCTGAAGGTACCAACCTGCCGCTAAGCGGCGAGGGGTCTTAGTTCACCGACAGGCTGTTGCCGTTGCCCATCCAGGCGACCGTGGCGTCGGTGGGCTGCTCCACCTCACGAAACTGGCGCAGTACCGTGATGATGCCGCGGTGCAGGGTGAGCATCTGCGGATCCTTCGAGCCGCGGCTTTCGTGGAACACCACGGCAATCCACAGGGCGATGCCGCGCATCCGGGCCTGCATGCTTTCCGACCGGGCGCGGACCAGACCGACATCCGCACCGGTGCCGATATCGCCAGGCGGGTGGTTTTCCGGCGTGCCATAGAGGACGGGGGATTCGCACTTTCCCGCAAGATCGAGCTCGCGGCGAACCAGGATGGCCAGCTGCGGCTGCATGCGTGGCGGCAGACCGTCGATCAGCTTCTGGATTTCCGTCAACTGCCTGCGCAGGCGCATGGCACGGTTGAAGGCCACCAACCGGTTCATCAGTCGCATCTTGGCTCCCCGAGTACACGTGAGACGTAACTGAACCGAGGATAACAATCATGTTCGGCAATTGCACGCCTAATTGGTCACAAGATGACCAGCCGGGTCACTTATTTCCCACGCTTGCCCCGTTTTGGGGAAACACCTCAGGTATAACCGCCGATCCGCTGGCCGACCCGAAGTACCTGGTCCGGGCTTAAGTTGTCCAGCTGCACCCCTTCGGGGAACAACAAAATCACCGTGGAGCCCATGTTGAAGCGAGCCATCTCGGCGAACCGTTCCAGGTGGATGCCGCGGCCACGGCAGTCCCGAACCTTGATGGCGTGGGCATACGGCGGGATGGTCAGACCGTCCCAGACGGTGGCCACGCTTGAGACCAGGATGGCGCCGACCATCACCGAGACGAAGGGGCCGTGGTTGCCCAGGAAATGACAGGCCAGTCGCTCGTTGCGCGCGAACAGGCGCGGGATGGCCTGCACCGCGAAGGGGGCCACGCTGAAGATGCGGCCGGGTACGTGTACGGTGCGCTCGAGTTCTCCGCCGAAGGGCATGTGCACGCGATGGTAGTCGCGTGGCGACAGGTACACGGTGACGAAGCTGCCGTTCCGGTAGGGCGCGGCTGCAGCCTCGTCACCCAGGAGCTCGGCGGCCGTATACCACTGGCCCTTGGCCTGGAAGATTCGCCCGTCCTGGATGGGCCCGGCCTGGCTGACCCTGCCGTCGGCGGGACTCAGGATAGCCAAGGGGTCCGGATCGGCCGAGCGGACATCGGCGCGCAGCTTGCGCGTAAAGAAGGCATTGAAATGCTGGTAGGCGCCTGGATCGGGCTGGGCTGCCTCGTGCATGTCCACCTGGTAGGTCCGGACGATGCGGCCGATGAGGAAATCCTTCCACGGACGCCATGTCCAGCGGGTCGCCCAGTACACGATGCGGGACAGGGCGCGGTGGGGAAGGATGTATTGCAGCAGGACCTTGGGCTTCATCGGCGAAGTATATCGGTAGCCTTGCCGTTTCCCCGCACTCAGCCAGGTCGTCGTTGCCGCCCTGCGAGGGATGTCGTTGGCAAGGCTTCGCGGCGACGTACCTTATACTTGCTGCCTTGCCCCTGGCTGCAAAGCGCCCCCGTGACCGACGAACTTGCCACCATCATCGATTTCATCCGCTACGGCGCCAGCCGGTTCGGCGCCGCCGGACTGACATTCGGGCACAGCTACGATAATGCGCTGGACGAAGCGACGCATCTGATCCTGCACACGCTGCATCTGCCGCAC
>NZ_DATHFX010000089.1:0-4003 GCF_035317885.1 Pinirhizobacter sp. | reverse complement strand
CACCGATCACCGGCACCTCCGGATTGTGCCCGTGCGCCTGGCCGACGATGCGTGCCTCCTGGGCGAAGGCGCTTACTGCCACGTGGTCGGCGTTGTACGGATCAAGGCGCGAATGCGTCATGGCCCACGAAGGCTTGACGGCGCGGTAGAGGTCGGCGAGCCGGAACAGCGACTCGGTCGACAGCGTGATCGGGTAGTCGCCCAGGTCCCAGAACTGGATATCGGCAACGTCCAGGTGTCTGGCCGCGTTCTCGGCCTCGCGCTGGCGCTCGGCCTTGACCTTTTCCAGCGTCATCCCGGGCTTGCGCCACAGCTTGGCCGATTCACCGCGTTCGCCGTAGGAAAGGCATACCACCGTGATATCCCAACCGGCCGCCGCGTGCAGTGCGATCGCGCCACCGGCGCGCCACACGAAGTCGGCCGAGTGTGCGCTCACCACCAATGCTGTTTTGTTCGTCATCGATATTCACCGTTTCAGGAAGCAGGGGAATCAGTCACCCGAGGTCGCCCGTTCGAAGCCGAGCATGTTGCCGATATCCCAACGCAGGCTCAGGCCGAAGGCGAACATGTTCTTCGGGAAGATCTTGGTGTTGGTAATACTGGAGTTATCCGGGTGCACGATGTACTGCACGCTCGGCATCAGTTCCAGGCCGCGGGTGATGTGCCAGCCGTAGGTCATCTCGAAGGCCGTCTGGTGGGCGGCGTTGCTGCCATGGCCGCCTTGCTTGATGCGTGCGTCGCGCAGGAATTCCCGCTCGCGGGGAGTGAGCTCGAATTCGGAAACCGAGAAATTGAACGTGTCCTTTGGGCGCGCCGTGAACGGCGAGGTCCACACGAAGCCGGCATAGACCTGCTGCCGCATGATCTCCGCTTCGTCCAGCTGCTGCACGATGCCACCAAACACATTGAAGCTCCGCGCGCTGGCGTCATCCGGGCGCCAGATCACACGGTCGCCCATGATGTAGACGCCATCGCGGCTGCTGTTGACGGTAAGTGCCGTGCCGCCATACAGCGCCTTGGATCGTCCGGCCGTGTTGAAGTACGGGTCCGTCAGGGGAGCGGTGCTGACAAAGCCGCCGACCTTCAGTTCAAACGGATAACGCGTGCTCGCCGGGTCGGTCTTGGCCCAGGCCCACTCCACCGGTACCGTGATGCCCGTTGAGTTGGCGATGGAAAAATCCAGGCCATTGCTGGCGGAGGTCGTCGGGTTCACTTCGAACACGCCGCTTTCGATGTAGGTATTCGCCGTGGGCTTGTACTTGACGTTCAGGCCCCAGGTGGCCGACGGCAGCAGGCTGAAGCCGGCCTCCGACACAAGGATTCTCGGCTCGCCGCAGGTGTCGGCGGACTCGAACTGGCAGTTGGTAACCAGGTGCCCGTAGTACGTGGTTGTGCCAAGGCGGCCAGCGATGATGTCGAGCTTGTCGTCCAGCAGCTTCTGCTCGTATGCGAACAGGCCCAGGTGCCAGCGGTAGAACTCGTTCTTGTAGATGTACTGCTGCTTGGTAAACGTGCCGGTGACGTGCTTGTTCAGGCTCTCGCCATAGTCGCGGTACACGGTGAAATGGAACGACCCGCCAGTCAGGCCCATCATCTTGTCAAGGTCGAAGTCGGCACCGATGTTGAACTGGCCGACGTTGGTATGGCCCTGGTAGATGCCGCCGGTGGAGTTTTGCGCGTACTGATCGATGATGCCGCTGCGGAGGCCGATGCCTTCGGCTTTCAGCGACTTGGCCAGCCCCGCCAAAGGTGGCTTCGAGGCATCGGTCGACTCAGTCGCATTGCTTGCCTCATCCGACGCCGCGGGGCCGGCAGTGCTTGCACTGCTTGGCGGCGCGGACACCGACGTCGTCGCCTGTGCAGCGGCGATCATCGGCGTGATGCCGGATGCCAGTGCGAATAGGGCGATGGCGATGGTGGTTATGCGTTTCATTTGGACAATACCTCCCTGATCGCGGAGCCATAAGCTTCGCGAGGCTCTTACTGCTTGCGATGTGGTGGATCAGGCGGGCTGGTAGCCCGCGTCCAGTTGCTGTTTCAGTTGTTGCTGGTCGACTGCCTTCTCCCACCGGCCGACGACGACGGTGGCGACGCAATTGCCAGCAATGTTGGTAAATACGAAAAACGCCGAGAGAATCCGGTGGACACCCAGGATCAAGGCGATGCTGTTTACGGGAATGGTCTTGGTGGCAGCGAGGGTGAGCGTGAGCACGGCGATGGCGGAGCCGGAAACACCGGCGCCTCCCTTCGAGGTGAGCAGCAGGATCGCCAGCAGTCCAAGCTGCTGCTCCCAGCCCAGCGCCGTACCCGTCGCCTGGGCCAGGAACACCGCCACGGCGGCGAAATACAGGCACGTACCATCGTGGTTGAAGCTGTAGGCGGTGGGAAGCACCATGCCCACGACCGATTCATTGACACCGAGCCTGGTGAGCTTGGCCGTGAGCTGCGGAAACACGCTTTCCGATGAACTGGTGCCCAGCACCAGTATCAATTCCTCGCGGAAATAGCGCATCAGCTTGAGCACGTTGAACCCTGCGAAGGCACAGATCGGTGCAAGCACCAGGCCGATGAACAGCGCGCACGTAAGCAGGAATTCAAGCACCAGAGTGCCCAGCGGCAGCAGCGTGCCCAGGCCGAACTGCGCCACGGTGAAGGCGATCGCGCCGAAAGCTGCGATCGGCGCGATCTTCATCACCAGGCGGATGATCCAGAACAAAGCAGCCTGGACGGTATCGACCACGGTCAGCACCGGTTGTGCCTTCTCGCCCAACGAAGCGAGCCCGCAGGCGAACAACACCGAGAACACCAGGATCTGCAGGATGTCCCCTTGCGCAAATGCATTGAGCGCGGAACTGGGCACCAGGTTGACCAGGAACGTTCCCACGCCGCCAGGCGCAGCGGGCGCGGCATCCTTGGCGCCCGCCGCCGCCGTATGCAGCATGGCCGGATCGATGTGCATGCCGACGCCGGGCTTGAGCACGTTGATCGTCACCAGGCCGATCAGCAGCGCGATGCTGGTGACCACTTCGAAGTACACCATGGCCTTGATGGCGATGCGCGCCACCTTGCCAAGGTCGCGGACGCTGGCAATGCCGTGCGTCACCGTACAGAAGATGATCAGCCCGACGACCATCTGGATCAGCCGGATGAAGATGTCGCCCAGTGGCTTCAGATCCTTGCCGATGTCCGGCGCCAGCGCACCCACAGCGACGCCCAGCACCATGCCGGCCACTACCTGGAAGGTGAGGTCCTGGTAGAACGGGCGGCGGGGGCGCACGGTCGAATGGATATCGTTGACTGTCATTTTGTTCATCAGTTGGAAGGACCCACGCGACGGCCAGGCGGCACGCTGCGATTCACCGAGTGTCCCACCATGGCCGCGGCGACATTCATGCGACGAGCCCGCCGAGGATATTTTCCGCCGGGCCAAATACCTCGTCGAGACCCAGGCGGCGCGGCAGCAGGCCCTGTTCGAGGCAGGCGTCGATCACGTACTGGACCGGTCCGAGCAACCTGCCGATTCCGAAAGCGTACGGAGAGGGCTTCGCGGCCGGTGCATGCAGCTGGGCAAACGACTGCAGCAGCAGGCCGTACGCCGCGCGTATGGCGCCGGGGTCGCGCTCGCAGGCGACAGTGCTGGCCGATAGCAGGTGATTGATCGGCACGAAGCCATGCTGGGTGTACCACGCGCTGTCCCTGGCGCCGGCGTCGGCGATCACGGGCACGAATTCCTCGTCCTTGGGAAGGTCATTGCCGAGGATCGCCGCGTCCGCGATGCCTTCGCGCAGCTGGTCCAGCAGGCTCTTGTCGTCCGCGGCGTGCTCGACGAAGGATGGGTCCTGGTACTGCTCCACGTGGGCGTGATCGCGGGTGAGCCAGTGCATCGAGGCGGTGGCAAGCCCGTAGTCTTCGGCCAGGTGCGCGCGTACCCACATACCGGTGGTTTGTGTGTAGGCACGCACGCCGATGCGCTTGCCGGGAAGGTCTTGCGGGCTGGTCACGC
>NZ_DATHFX010000088.1:0-4641 GCF_035317885.1 Pinirhizobacter sp. | reverse complement strand
GATGCGGCGGAGGCCTATCGCAATGAAGAGGTGGTCGGGGCCGCGCTGCAGGACTCCTTCGCCGAAGGCACCGTATGGCGTGAAGACCTGTTCGTGACCACGAAACTGTGGAACAACAATCATCGTCCGGAGCGGGTCAAGCCTGCGCTGGAAGCAAGCCTTCGCCGTCTGCAGCTCGACCACGTCGATGGCTACCTGATCCACACACCCTTTGCCTTCCAGCCCGGCGAAGAACAATACCCGACGGGCGAAGGCGGCCGGCCGCTCTACGACCCGGGCGTAACGCTGCTTCAGACGTGGCAGGGGATGGAAAACCTTGTCGATGAGGGCAAGTGCAGGTACATCGGCCTTTCCGATGTCCGCCTGGACAAGGTGAAGGAAGTCTACGCGGCGGCCCGCATCAAGCCTGCCGTGGTGCAGGTCGAATGTCATCCCTACCTTCCCGAGTGGGACCTGGTGGATTATTGCGCGCAGCATGACATTGTCTTTCTTGCGTTTGCGCCATTGGGCCATGGCATGCAACCGAGCGTATTGAACGACCCGGTGATCACGGACATCGCGCAGCGTGTGGATAAAACGCCGGCACAGGTCGTCCTGGCCTGGGCGTTGCAGCGAGGCACGGCATTCCTGACCACGTCGACCAACCCTGACCGCATCAGGGAGAACTTCGATATATCCGACCTTCCCGCGGACGCCTTGCAGGACATACGGCACGCCATCACCACGAGGGTCCGGTTCAACGACGTGGTCGAGACTGGGCTGCCCGGGTTTATCCCGCGCGCCTAGCGTCCGATCAATGCGATTCGATGTCATCCGGGAGGCTGCCCAATTCCTCGATGAACACCCGCGTATTTTCGCGATAATCCACCGGCACCGTGATCAGGTGCACGCCGCCGGCGTCGAGCGCAGCTTCGAGCGTTGGTAGAAATGCTTCGGTCGACTTTATACGGTGACCTTGCGCGCCATAGGCCTTGGCATATAGCTCGAAGTCGGGGTTGGAAAAATCCATGCCGAAGTCCGGGAAGCCATCCACCGCCTGCTTCCAGCGGATCATGCCGTAGGCACTGTCCTCGATGATAAGGACCACCAGGTCAAGACCCAACCGCACGGCCGTCTCCAGCTCCTGGCTGTTCATCATGAAGCCACCGTCACCGCACACCGCCATGACGCGTCGATGCGGATAAAGCACCTTTGCCGCGATGGCCGAAGGAAGGCCCGCACCCATCGTGGCCAGCGCATTGTCCAGCAGCAGGGTATTGGCCACGTGCGTGCGATACCCCCGCGCGAACCAGATCTTGTACATGCCGTTGTCCAGGCAGACGATGCCGTCGTCGGGCATCGCCTTGCGGACATCACTCACGATGCGCTGTGGAACGAGCGGAAACGCGGGGTTGTCACTGCCTTCGTTGAGACGCTCCAGGATGCGCTTGCGAAGATCGAGCATGGTGGGATCGACCTTCACTTTGCCTGCAAGGCGGTCGGCCAGCGCGGTGACGTTGGCGCCGATATCGCCAATGAGCTCGGCATCGGGGTAGAACACCTGCTCCACATGGGCAGGCTGGTAGCCGATATGGATGACCTTGGGACCACCGGTAATTCCGCCCATCAGGAACGGCGGCTTTTCCACGGTATCGTGGCCGATCGCGATCACCATGTCCGCGCGCCTGATCGCGCCATGGATGTAATCGCGCTCGGAAAGGGCCGCCGTGCCCAGGTACAGGTTCGAACCGCCGGTGACGGCGCCTTTGCCCATCTGCGTGTTGAAGAACGGGATCTGAAACCGGCGTACAAAATCGGAGAGTGGTTCCACCAGCCGCGGCCGGTTGCCTGCGGCACCCACCATGATGATGGGGCAGGTGGCCTTCGCGATCATGCCGGCGACGTGCTCCAGGGCCGAGGGGCCCGCCACGGGATTGTCGACCTGGTGTACGGGTACCAGCGGCGTTTCGGCTTCTTCCACCGCGATGTCTTCGGGTAGTTCCAGGTGTACGGGTCCGGGTCTCTCCTCGCTGGCAATGCGAAATGCATCGCGGACCAGGGTAGGGATCGACGCGGCCGAGACAATCTGGCGCGTCATTTTCGTCAAGGGGCGCATGGCGGCCACGACATCGACGATCTGGAACCGGGCTTGCCGCGCGCTCTTGATCGCCTTTTGCCCGGTGATGATCAGCATGGGCATGGCGCCCAGGTGCGCATAGGCGGCACCGGTGGTGAAGTTCAGCGCACCGGGCCCAAGCGTGGACAGGCACACCCCGGGATGCCCGGTGAGTCGACCTTCCGTTGCGGCCATGAACGCCGCGGCTTGTTCATGCCGGGTAAGTACGAGCTTGATCTTCGACGCACGCAACGACTCCACGAAGTCCAGGTTCTCTTCACCGGGAATGCCATAGATGCGCTCGACGCCCTCGTTCTGGAGCGCCGCAACCAGTAAGTCAGAGCCTTTTGCCATGGTGGGCTACCTCAGGTGTGCCGTTAGAACCGATCCACGTCGATCACTGCCTTGGCGAAGGCCTCCGGGGCCTCCTGCGGCAGATTATGGCCAATGCCGCCAGGGATCAGGCGATGCTCGTACCTGCCGGTGAACCGCTTGGCGTAGCTCGCCGGTTCCGGGTGCGGTGCACCGTTGGCGTCGCCTTCCATGGTGATGGTCGGCACGCCAATGGAGGGGAGGGCAGCCAGCTTCTTTTCCATCTCGCCGAATGCCGGCTCGCCCTTGGCCAGGCCCAGCCGCCACCGATAGTTGTGGATCGCCACGGCCACGTGGTCGGGATTATCCAGGGAGGCCGCGGAACGATTGAAGGTGGCATCGTCAAACGCCCATTTGGGCGATGCCAGCTGCCAGATGAGCCGGGCGAAGTCGTGCGTGTACTTCGCATAGCCGGCCTCGCCGCGGTCGGTGGCGAAGTAGAACTGGTACCACCATTGCAGTTCAGCCTTCGGTGGCAGCGGGGCCCGGTTAAGTTCCTGGCTGCCGATCAGGTAACCGCTTACCGAAACCAGTGCCTTGCATCGTTCCGGCCAGACCGCGGCCATGATGTCGGCAGTGCGGGCGCCCCAATCGTAACCGGCGATCACGGCCTTTTTTATCTTCAGTGCGTCCAGCAGGGCCAGTCCATCAGTGGCCAGCGCAGCCTGCTGGCCGTTGCGGGGCGTGTCCGGCGAAAGGAAACGCGTCTTGCCGTAGCCGCGCAGCGAAGGAACGATCACCCGGTATCCCGCCGCTGCCAGGATGGGAGCGACATCGACGTAGCTGTGGAGGTCGTAGGGCCAGCCGTGCAATAGCAATACCGGCGGCCCCTCGATGGGGCCATCCTCGGCATAGGACACATCAAGTACGCCCGCCTGGATTTGTTTCTGCATGGCAAAGGATGTGTGGGCGCCGGCAACAGGCAGTTTTCCCGGCGCCTTGCCCGGTTGTCCATGAGCGGTGGACGTCCACCCGAGGTTTGCCGCCGCCACCCCCAGGGCTGTCGCCCCAAGGACCTTTCGCCGCTGCTGATCGACGTGATCGGACATGACTTATCTCCGCAAAGGCCCCGCCGCGATTCGAAACAGTACACCTTCTCAGTGCCCCGCCGACGGCCGGATCGCCCCGCAGTTTCAATCAGCGATATTCACCTTCCGATGACACGCACAAGCGCCGCAACATCCACTTTCACCCCGCCGTGTGCGGTGAGCTTCTGCCTGCCTTCGTCCCAATGCAGTTGCGTGCTGGTGCCGGCGCCGCGTTCGTAGGCATTGCTGACGCCGTCGTCGTCGTAAAGGGTGAAATCGGCGTCGTAGCCTGGGAATACGCGGATCTCGGCCAGGTCCTGTTTCGTGGCGGTGCTCGGGATGGGTTTGCCCAGTGGCACGATGGAGCCGGCACGAACGAAGAGCGGGATGGTGTCGATGGGCGCCGATACATCGATGGTCTGCCCGCCGGTGAATTTCTCGTTCGTCCACCAGTTGTACCAGTCGCTGCCCGCGGGCAGGTACACCGCGCGATGTTCCACGCCCTGTTCGGTCACCGGAGCGACAAGGAAGGCCGGGCCGAACATGTACTCGTCGCCGAGGTTCGTAACGTTCCGGTCGCCGGGAAAATCCATGAATAGTGCGCGCATGAATGGCGCGCCCGTTTCAAAGGTATGCCGGCCCATGGCGTAGAGGTAGGGCATTAGTGCATAACGAAGTTTCAGGTATTTCACCATCACGCCTTCCGCGCCCTTGCCGTATTCCCACACTTCCACTTTCTTGCGCAGGCCATGCACGCGAAGGGTGGGAGTGAAGACGCCGTACTGGAACCAGCGGGCGAGGAGCTCGGGGTAATCGTCGTAACCACCGACCACGTCGCGGGCATCGGCTGGGTCGATCAGTGGCTTGCGTTCGGGTACGTGCCGGGCCGGCAGCGATTGCCAGCCGCCGATGTCGTTGCCCCAGAAAGCTAGGCCCGACGCCGTGAAATCCAGGCCCGTCGGCACCTGGCGTTTAAGCGCCTCCCAGGTGGGCTGGATGTCCGACGACCAGAACAACGCGCCGTTGCGCTGCGCGCCAATGTACGCCGCACGCGACAGGATCAAATTCCTCTTGTTGGGACGATCATGCCGCGAACCCTCGGCCACGCCCTGGGCGTGCAATAGCGGGAACACGTTGTGGAAGCGG
>NZ_DATHFX010000087.1:0-5957 GCF_035317885.1 Pinirhizobacter sp. | reverse complement strand
CGCCGACCATCCGCCGCTACGCGTGCCGGGCACCGCGATCTTCCTTACCGCCAACCAGAACGCCGTGCCGCACGCGATGCTGCACAACCTCAAGCACAACAAGGTGCTGCACGAGCGCAACGTGATGCTGACGGTCGAGATGCTGGAAACGCCGGTTGCCGATGCCGACGAGCGGCTGGAAATCACCGACCTCGGCGGCGGCTTCTTCGGCCTGCAGGTCCGCTTCGGCTTCGCCGAGGACCCGAACATCCCGCTGACCATCGCCCGCTGTGCCGCCGAAGGCCTGGTCTTCGACATGATGGACACGACCTTCTTCCTGTCCCGCGAAACCATCGTCGCCGACGTTCGCCGGCCGGGCATGGCACTGTGGCGCGACAAGCTGTTTGCCTTCATGGCACGCAATGCGCTGCCGGCCACGGCGTTCTTCCAGATCCCGGGCAACCGGTTGATCGAGCTGGGTGCGCAGGTGGAGATCTAGGACACGACTGGCCAGCTGAAGTCACCAGACTTCTGTCAGCCGGTAGGGATTTGCTTAGGAGTAGCAGCGAAGCGACTGCGCGAACGATACGGTTTACCTGATAACGCCAAGTCCAAGGTCCATCTAGCCTCGATTAGCCCCCAAGGTGGGGTGACATTGGCGATACAGATGAAGAGGCTAGCGATCTTGAGCGTGCTGCTCGCGGCGCCGTGGTCCAGCGCGCATGCGGACTTAAAAGTGTTGGGGCGTGCGAACTGCCTCGGCCTCATAAATGAGTCCGTTACCTACGACCGGCCGCAACTGAATCCTCACTGGATGCAGACGACGAGTACCCATATTCCGCTTGGGGCAATCAATCGGCATTCTATTTCGACTCCTCGCGCGTACACCTGGCGATCGTATGCAGGCGACATTGGCGATCGAACTGTAAATACCGTTGTTGGCTCTCATTTCTTTGTGGACTACAGCAATGTTCCTTGGACGCTGCGTGTCACGGCGTACGACTGCAATTTAACGGAGTGGTAGATATGAAAAGGACGACATTAGCTGGTTTGATTGTAGTTTCCACACTTTCGGCAACTCCCATTGTTGCTCGCGACGTGATTGGTAGCTTGAGTGGCTACAGCGACACGCCAGCTATCGACAAAGAGACCGTCGAGGTTGCCAGAAGGGAGGATATCGATCTGACAAAGGCAACTTTTACGCCTGGAGTGCATCGAGTTTCCCTGGCTGAATCCTGGTTCCTCGGTTCCAGGCTCGATGCGATTCGCAAGCAGATTGCGGAGCAGGCCGAAAACGGCTTTCATCACGCGCCTGACGAAGAAGTGCCGGCGCTTTCGCGAGCCTTGGCATCAGTGCCACTCGCGGCGACCGAACTGGACAGAATTCTCGATAAACGCTACTCCTCCATCACTGACATTCGCCCAAGGCTTCGAAACGAACCCATTGATATTTCAGGTACTCAACTGGAGACGGCGCGGTTTATCGAGGCGGGGACGGCCGGGGGCTGGGAGAACGGCAAGTGGACCGGTCTCGCGCGTTATTTTGATGTTCCAGGCGCCGGCTTGATGATGCTTCAGGAGATTGACTTTGCGGCATCCCGTGCGTCGCTCACGTTAATCAATGAACTAGTCAATGCCGATGTAAACGGAGCACCGGCTATCGCAAAAACTGCGAAAACCCCGACAGGAAGGACACTGGTATCCGTTGGCTGGATGACTGATCGAATGTCGTACTCGCTCATGTGGGAGCCAGTTCGTCCTGATCGTATCCGCGAGAATCAGGAGGAGCTGATTCAGTTGGCGCGCGGTCTGGGCCGCTGATGCAGTGCTGCTTTTGGGTATGGAGGCGCGAACGGTCGGCAAAATCTTGGGCGGTGTAATGACAATGTCAGTACGATCTGTTAGTGTAGTCAACAGTCTTCCGAGATTTTCGTCATGACCGCGCCTCATACCCATCCCCCCAAGCGGGAAACCCTCAATCTCCGCATCAAGCCGGAAGAGCGAAGCCTGATTGACCGGGCTGCCAAGATGCGGGGAAAGAATCGGACGGACTTCGTGCTGGAGGCCGCCCGTGCGGCAGCTGAAGAGGCCGTCCTCGATCAAACGATGATGGCGGTGGGCCCCGATGCCTACGCTGCATTCATTGCGCGACTGGATATGCCGCCGCTGCCCAATGAGCGCTTGCGGAAAACCATGCAAACGCGTGCTCCGTGGGCCAAGGCGTAAAGGTTGGGGCACCCGAGCCCCTGGCCTCGCATCATATGCTGGATGGTTTTACCTCAGGCGTCGAGAACCTCGATTCATGGCTTAAACGCCGCGCCTTACGAAACCAGTCAACCGGAGCATCGCGTACCTTCGTTGCCTGCAGGAACTCCCGCGTGCTCGCGTACTACGCGTTGGCCTCGAGCGCGATCAACGTAGATGCTTCGCCCGGGCGGTTTCGTCGAAACATGCCAGATCCCGTACCCGTCGTTGTCTTGGGAAGGCTTGCCGTGGACCAGTCCCTGCAAGGCAGGGGCATCGGCAGGGGTCTGGTGCGGGATGCCAGCCTGCGTGTGATCCAGGCCGCCGACACCATAGGCATTCGCGGCATGATCGTGCATGCGCTGTCTGAGGAAGCGAAGTCTTTCTACGAGCGAGTCGGCTTCGAACCGTCACCGCTGGATTCGATGGTGCTGATGGTGACGCTGTCCGACCTCAAGGCGAGTGTTTGAGTCGGGCAATGCCCCGTTAATGCCATAATACGGCGATGACCGACCGCATCGTCACCGCCGTTGCCGCCATGGACGACGAGGCCCTCGAGGCCTCGATCCGCCCGAGGCGACTGTCCGAGTACCTCGGGCAGCAGGCAGTGCGCGAGCAGATGGCCATCTATATCGAGGCAGCACGGCGGCGGGGCGGGGCGCTTGACCACACGCTGATCTTCGGGCCACCGGGCCTGGGCAAGACCACCCTTTCCCACGTGATTGCCAACGAGCTGGGCGTGAAGCTGCGCTCCACCTCAGGCCCGGTGCTGGAGCGGGCAGGGGACCTGGCCGCCCTGCTGACCAACCTCGAACCCAACGACGTCCTGTTCGTGGATGAAATCCACAGGCTTTCTCCCGTGGTGGAGGAAGTGCTGTATCCGGCGATGGTGGATTTCCAGATCGACATCATGATCGGCGAAGGGCCCGCGGCCCGCTCGATCAAGCTCGACCTGCCGCCCTTCACCCTGATTGGCGCGACGACCCGCGCGGGCCTGCTCACCGGCCCTCTGCGCGACCGTTTCGGCATCATCCAGCGCCTGCAGTTCTACGACGTGGACGAGCTCACCGCGATCGTCCGCCGCGCCGCTCGCATCCTCAACATCGAGTGCGCGCTGGAAGGGGCGGTCGAGATCGCCCGTCGTTCACGTGGCACGCCGCGCATCGCCAACCGGCTGCTGCGCCGGGTGCGTGACTTCGCCGAAGTGCGTGGCGACGGCACCATCACCCACGTGACCGCCCGCGCGGCCATGGACATGCTGAAGGTGGACCAGGAAGGCTTCGACGACCTCGACCGCCGCCTGCTTCACATCATCATCAACAACTTCGAGGGCGGCCCGGTGGGCGTGGAATCGCTGGCCGCGGCGCTTTCGGAAGACCGCGGCACGCTCGAAGACGTGGTTGAGCCGTACCTGATCCAGCAGGGCTACCTGATCCGAAGCGCCCGGGGCCGCATGGCCAGCGCCAAGGCGTGGCGGCACCTGGGCCTGGCGCCGCCGCCACGGCAGCCTCAGGCGCCGGACCTTTTCGGCAGCGACGAGGCATGAATACAGCGTTTTCCTGGCCGGTCCGCATCTACTGGGAAGATACGGACGCTGGAGGTGTGGTCTACCACGCCAGCTACGTCCGCTTCCTGGAACGGGGTCGTACGGAATTCCTCCGGGCAGCCGGCATGGACCAGATTCGCCTGAGTCAGGACACTGGCCTGGCCTTCGTGGTAAGGGAAATGACCCTGGATTTCCTCCGTCCGGCCCGACTGGATGATGAACTGATGGTCACGGTGGAGGTCAAACAGCGTCGTTCAGCCAGTATCCTTTTCGCCCAGGAGATTCACCGGATCGACGGGACGCCGCTATTGCGCGCCACGGTCCGGGTCGCCTGCGTGGAGCTTGCCTCCATGCGGCCGGTAGCGATTCCCCCCGATCTATTTCCCCATTCCCTTGTCGTTGCACCCGCTGGAGAGCCCTGATCCGATGAACGGTGGACTGAACGTATTCAAGCTGGTCACTGATGCCAGCATTCCCGTCCAGCTGGTGATGGTGCTCCTGCTGGTGTTCTCGTTCCTGTCCTGGGTGATCATCATCCGCAAGTACTCGCAGATGAAAGTCGCCCACGACAACGCCGAGAGCTTCGAGGAGCGCTTCTGGTCGGGCGCCGACCTCGCCGGCCTCTACCGCGAGGTGAGCGCCCGCGGCGACCACGCCCACGGTCTGGACAACGTCTTCGAGGCGGGTTTCCGCGAGTTCGCCCGCCAGCGCAAGAGCCGCGGCAGCGATGCCGTTCGCGTGGTTGAGGGAGCCGAACGCGCCATGCGCGTGGCCGGTACCCGCGAGATCGGCAAGCTGGAACAAAACCTGGAGTTCCTAGCCAACGTCGGTTCCATCAGCCCATACGTGGGTCTGTTCGGCACCGTGTGGGGCATCATGGGTGCGTTCCAGGGTTTGGGCGAAATGAAGGACGTCACCATTTCGGTGGTGGCCCCGCACATCTCCGAGGCGCTGATCGCCACGGCCATGGGCCTGTTCGCCGCCATCCCGGCGGTGTGGGCCTATAACCGCTACGCCAACAAGGTCGAGCGTATCGCCTCGCGCTACGAGGTCTTCCAGGAAGAATTCTCCTCCGTGCTGCAGCGGCAGATCCAGTCTTCCGACGACCTGGCCTGAGCCGGCGGGAGCCGATAACCCTATGCGCCACGCAACCAAGCGGGTCAAACGCAAGCTGAAGTCCGAGATCAACGTCGTGCCTTACATCGACGTCATGCTCGTGCTGCTGATCATCTTCATGGTCACCACCCCGATGATGAACCTCGGGGTGGACATCCAGCTGCCGCAGACCGAAGCGAAATCCCTGAAGGACAAGAAAGACCCGGTCGTCATCTCGGTCGACGAGGCTGGCCAGCTGTATCTCACCTTTGAAGGCACCAAGCGCCAGCCCACCGACATCGATGGCCTGCGCACCAAGATCACCGCGTTCCACGACGCCAACCCGGAACTGCAGGTACTGATCGCCGGCGACGAGCGCGTGCCGTACGGCAAGTTCTACGAGATCCTGCCGATCCTGCAGACCGCGGGTGTCTCCAACATTGGACTGATGAGCCAGCCGCAGTCGGGCGGGAAGAATGGAAAACCCTAAGGGCACGCCCAAGGCGGTCGTCCTTGCCGCCATCCTGCACCTTGGCATCGTCGCCTTCCTGTTCCTGGCGATCCTGCCGTGCTCGGACTACGCCGGCTTCTTCGACAAGCTGGGATTGCCTGCATCCTGGAATCCGATCACCTGCGAACGGCCGATCGAGTTGCCGGGCCAGATCATCAATGCCACCCTGATCGGCCCCACGGGATCGCCGCCGCCTAAGGTCGCCAAGACAAAACCTGTCAAGGATGCAACCCCGCCGCCGCCCACGCCGCCACCGCCCAAGCAGCCGGACCTGAAAGACCAGGAAAAGGTGGTCGAGGACGCATTGCAGAAGGCCGACGACGCGAAAAAGCTTCAGGAAGAGAAGCAGAAGCAGCAGCAAGCCGAGCTCGACGCGCAGGCCGCCAAGGCCAAGAAACAGAAGGAAATCGACGAGCTCTTCAACAAACTGGACGCGGCGCAGGCCGCGACCAAGAAGGCCGACGCATCCAAGAAACAGGCCCAGGACAAGGCCGAGGAACTGAAGAACGCCTCCAATGACGCCCTGCCGGACCTACCCAACGCCGACCAGAAGCAGACCGGCACCAACGGCGCCGATACGGG
>NZ_DATHFX010000086.1:0-7304 GCF_035317885.1 Pinirhizobacter sp. | reverse complement strand
TCAAGCAGTACGAACAGCACGCCGGGCAGAAGATCCCGGCGGGCAGCGCCATCCCCTCGCAATCGGGCACCACGCTGCAAAGCGACTGGTTCTGGAAAACCGATTACCCGGGCCAGGCGCTGCGTCCGGCGGCACAGATCGTGGATGAGTGGCTGCGTCCTTTCAACGACAACCACTGCAACCTTATCCTCAACTGTGCCCCGAACCGCGATGGCCTGTTCGATGCGAATGCGCTAGCGCGCCTGGCCGAGATCGGCAAGCTGTGGAGCAATCCGGGCCCGGCCCCGACGCTTTCGCCGGCCGTCACCATCACCACCGGTAACCTCGCGCAGGGCAAACCGTCATTCGCCAGCAGTACCGCCGACACCTCCGGGCCGGACCTCGCCTTTGACGACAACTTTGCCACGTACTGGCAGGCCGATGCGGGACAGCGTGATGGCTGGATCGAAGTGCGCTTGGCCACACCCACGGCCTTCAACACCGTGTCGATCATTGAGCCGCGGCATATCGAAGGCTATGGCGACGCGGCGAAGATCTTACGGTACCGCGTGCAGTACGAATCGGGCGGAACGTGGATCGACATCGTGACGGGCGGCGAGCCCGCGTCGATCGAACTGCGAAAGTTTCCGATCGTGCGTGCCAGCCGTGTACGCCTTCAACTGGACGCACGCACGGCGTCACCGGGTGTGAGCGAGTTCGGCCTTTATCTGGAACCGGTCGAAGGTTGATACGCCATCCAAAGGTTCACATAAGCATTGAACGCTAGCATGCGTCGGTCCAGATGCGAAGCGAGTCACATGCAGGCAGCAACGAACGATAGTCCAAGCAAGGTCCCCGCAATTACCTTCGGATTCTGGATCCTGAAGATCGCGGCGACCACCCTGGGCGAGACCGGCGGCGACGCGGTGTCGATGTCGCTGGGCCTGGGCTACCTGTTGGGAACGTGCATCTTCGCCTGCCTGTTCGTTGCCTTCGTGATCGCGCAGGTGCGCGCGACGAAACTGCAGCCGTGGTTGTACTGGGCCACCATCGTTGCCACCACCACGGTGGGTACGACGCTCGCGGACTTCGCCGACCGCTCCCTTGGCCTGGGTTATCCAGGCGGGGCTTTGCTGCTGCTGGTGTTGTTGCTGGCATCGCTGGCCATATGGCGGGGCATGATGGGCTCGGTGTCGGTGCGCACGATCACCAGCGCACGTGCGGAGTGGTTCTACTGGGTGACCGTGATGCTGTCGCAGACGCTGGGCACCGCCCTGGGCGACTGGACGGCCGATACCCAGGGACTGGGTTATCTCGCCAGCGCGATGATCTTCGGCGGCATCCTTCTGGTCGTTGCTGCGGCGTACTTCTGGGCGGCTATCCCGCGCACGGTGCTGTTCTGGGTTGCGTTCATCGTGACCCGGCCGCTGGGCGCGGTGGTGGGCGATTTCCTCGACAAGCCCCTGGACCACGGCGGTCTGGCCTTCAGCCGCTTCACCGCTTCGGCCGCGCTGATGGCCTTCATGGCGCTGGGTATCTGGCTGCTTCCGCAAAGGCCGGCAAGCGCGGCGCCGGCCGCGTAGGGCACGACGCTACGCGTTCAACAACCCCATCAGGTTGGCCCGGATGAATCGCGCCGCCGCCAGCGGATCGCCGCTTCGGTTGTCGATCGCCGCGCTGCCGTTGCCATAGGGCGCGTATTTGCCTGCATCGGTGACCGAGAACAAACCAAAGGTGCGCACGCCACTGGCCACGGCCAGGTGCATCACGCCGCAGTCGGCGCTGATGAATACGTCGGCCGCCCCGATCACGGCAGCCATCTTGCGCAAGTCCCGGGAATAGAACGTGGCATGGCGTGACTGCAATTGCGAAACGGCATGGGCGGCCACGATCTCCACGATGCGGATGTCCCGGCCGGGAAGCGCAAGGGAGCCGATGAAGGCGTTCCACCATTCCGTTCCCTGTCGCTTGGGCCCCGTGGCATTGGCAAAGATAGTCATCACCAGGGTATCGGGTCCCGGTGCGGGCCCGCCAAGCACCTTCAGCAGCAGGTGTCGTCCGCGCATGCGTTCGTGGTCGTCCAGGCGAAGGTCCATCACTGGCCACGCGCCAGCGGCATCGCCCGCATAGGCGCGCCTCAAGGCATGTACCGGCCGTTGCGCCAGGTGACGCGGACGGTTGGGGTCGGGTGTCGACGATTCGGCGCAGTCCAGCTTGTAGTGGGCGCGCGACAGCGCGAGCAGGAGCCGGCCCGACTGCGAACCACCGCCGGCATCGATGGCCAGGTCGTAGGTGGTTTTGCGCAGCCGGCCCAGCAGGGCAAACGTTGCGGGCAGGTGGCGCACGATACGTTGATGCAGGTTCTCGATCGAACGCACGGTGGGGTATCCGGCGAACACCGTCGCCGCCGCCTGTCCTGCCCCCACGATATCGACTTCCGCGCCCGGGTACAGGCGTTCGAGTTCCGCCAGCAGGGGAGCGACCAGCAGCATGTTGCCCAGCCGGTGGTTCGGCCGCAACACCAGCACGCGATGGATGCCCGTGGTCGGCAGACCCCCGGGAGCGACACTGGCCACCTGGCCCAGCAGCCGGTCCAGGGCGCGTCTGACCATGCGTCGGCGCTTTCCGTGCAGATGGCCATGGAACGGTTCGGCGCCCGCCGCCAGGGCCGGGGCCTGCGGGTTGGGTACGGGCTGATCGGAAACGGGCATGGGGGGTGCCTGGCCGGGGGATGGGCCAAGCCTAGGCAGCTTGCCTTAGATCATCATTAAAGCCCCATGACGGTTTTAAGTAGCGCCTAAGCAAGTGGGCGGAGAATGGTGGTGTTGCGCCATTGCCACCGAGGATCGCCCGATTGCACGTCACGCTGGTCGAGGATGACCTGTCGCTCGGCTCAGCCATTGCGCAGTCGCTGGAAGCCATGTCGCATGCGGTGACATGGGTCCGCGACGGCCGAACGGCACGGCAAGCCTTGCGCGACACCGGGACGGATCTGGTCCTGCTTGATCTTGGCTTGCCGGGCCACGATGGCCTGGAACTGTTGGCCGAGGCGCGCCGGGCCAACGTCGGCACGCCTGTGTTGATCATGACCGCCCGCGACACCCTGCAGGCGCGCGTGGCGGGCCTGGACGCCGGCGCGGACGACTACCTGGTCAAGCCCTTCCATGTCGAGGAACTGGCGGCGCGCATCCGTTCAGTCACGCGGCGTGCGCATGGCCTTGCCGCCAACCGGATCGTGGTCGGGGCGCTGTCGCTGGACCTGGCCAGCTACCAGGTGGAGCACCACGGCGAGAAACTCGCCCTTACCCCACGGGAATTCGCCCTGTTGCGTGTGTTGATGGAACGTGCCGGGCGAATCGTCCGCCGCGAGAGCCTGGAGCAATCGCTGTACGGGCTTGAGCGCGGCGTGGAGAGCAATGCCATCGAGGTGCATGTGCACGGCCTTCGCCGCAAACTTGGGCCCGATACCATCCGCACCGTGCGCGGCGTGGGCTACATGGTGCCGCGGGACGCCGAATGACGGTGCCCAGCATCCGCGGCCGCCTGCGTTGGCTCAACCTCGCGGTGGTCGCGGCCGTGCTGCTGGTGCTGGGCGCGGCCAGCTACATGCACACACTCGACGAAGTGAACGAACTGTCCGATGGGCGGCTGGCGCAGTCGGCGCGCACATTGCAGGTGCTGGTCGATGGCGGTGGCGACACGGGCTTTGCCATGCCGGCTACGCCTTCCGGTACACCGACGCGGATTGACGTGGAAGGACATCGTTTCGAAACCGAAGTGGGCTTCCAGATATACGACGCCCAGGGCCATCGGCGGATGTACACGAGCAACCTGGGCCTGTTGCCGGCACCGGCGCCGGCGACAGTGGGTTTCGGCGATGTCCGCTTCGATAGCCACGACTGGCGCGTGTTTACCCTTCGCAGCGCCACCGGTGGCCCGACCATCCGCGTGGCCGAGCGCCACGACAGCCGCAACGAGATCATGCACGGGCTGATGATCGAGCACGCGCTTCCGTTGCTGTTCGGCCTGCCGTTGCTGGCGTTCCTGATCAACTGGGCGGTGGCCCGCGGCCTGCGGCCGCTCGATGAACTGGCTTGGTCACTGTCCCGGCGCGAGCCTGGCAATCGCGGGCGCGTGGAGCTGGCCAACGCACCCGCCGAACTGGTGCCGGTGGTGGCCGCGATCAACGGCCAACTCGAACGCCTGGAGGATTCCCTCGAGCGTGAGCGGCGCTTCAGTGCCGATGTCGCCCACGAACTGCGCACGCCCCTTGCCGCAACGCTGGTGCACCTGGACAACGCCCTGGCGGCCGTCGACGACACGGTGCGTACTCAGCGGATCAATGCTGCGCGCAAGGGCGGCGGCCAGTTGGCGCGGCGCATCGGACAGCTGTTATCGCTAGCCCGCCTGGAAGCAGGTGCAGCCGGCAGCGCCGCGACGGACGTGGATCTGGTTGAGTGCGTGAGGGAGACCATCGAGGAACTCTCCCATGTCATTGATGGCAGCCACGTGCAACTGGGCGTGTCGTCATCCGATCCCAGCGTGGTGGTGCAGGGCCATGACGCTGCCCTCAAGGCCCTGGTACGGAACCTGGTGGAAAATTCCCTGCGGCACGTCGACGACGACGGCCAGGTGGATGTCCGTATCTCCGCGTCGCCATCCTGGGCATCGATCGAAGTGAGCGACGACGGACCAGGCATCCCGCCGGCACGGCGTGCGGTCGTGTTCACGCGTTTTCACCGTGAGCTCGCCGGGGCCGGCGACGGGTATGGCCTGGGCCTGTCGATCGTCAAGCGCGCAGCGGACCTGCATGGGGCGGCCATTGAACTGCTCGATTCCTCGTTCGGCCGCGGCTTGCGGGTGCGGGTGGAAATTCCCTATCGGTGGAAAAGAGAGCCATGAGGGCGCGCGAAAGCCGGCTTTAAGCTGGCCGGACCAAAGTAGGCGTGCCGTCGCCAACGAGCTGCCCATGCCGCGCCGTATGACCGAATCGATCGAAGCACAGGGTGAATGGCTGTTCCGCCATCGCAGCGGGATGGGTGTGGTTCTCCTGCCATGCCTTGCCGCCGCCTTGTTGTGGCCGGGTACGCCAGGGAATGTATTTGGCGACGCGATGACCGACGACGTCACGGTGCTTGGTATGGTGGTGTCGATCCTGGGCTTGGTGATGCGATGGTTTGCGTACTCGCGGATTCGGCACCCGCTGTACCTGGCCAATGGCGTGGTGGTCACGGGCCTTTGCATTGCTACTGGCTCGCTGTGGTTCACCTTGCTGGCGCTTGCCCTGTATGCGCTGGCCGTCGAGCGCATCGTGGCTGCCGAGGAGCGCTTCCTTGCCGACATTTATGGCCAGGCCTACGCCCAATGGGCTTCGCAAACACCGGCCTTCGTCCCCGACTTCTCGCGATGGCGAAGGCCCAATCTTCCGTTAAGTGGCCGCACCATCCTTCGTCGGGAATACAACGGCGTGCTGGGCGTGGCGCTGGCTTTTTTTGTCCTGGAAGCCGCGCGGGATCTTCTGATCGAGCAGCAGTCGTGGTCGGCCTGGATTGACGACGACGGTATCTGGCTATGGGCACTGGGCCTGGGGGCGCTTTCGTTAGTCGTGCTACGGACGATCAAACGGCGCTCGCGCTGGCTGCACCCAGGAAGGCCGACTGACGCTGACCCGCCCGGGTGATCGCGGGCTTGCCGATCCCGATCAGGTGAATGGAAGGCGCATCGGCGGCGTGCGACCCCAGCGCGAAACAGGCGAGTAGGCACATCACGAACAGGCGACGCATGGGCTTCCCCGTTTTTGCGATCATGGAGGGGCCGACTATAGATGGACGCACACGCCCTGGACATCCTGCAACCCCTGCTGCTGTCGTTGAAGGTCGCCTTGTGGGCCACCGCCATCAACCTGGTGCTGGGCGTGTCCGTGGCCTATGGCCTGTCGCGGTGGCGCTCAGGCTGGCGCGACCTCATCGATTCATTGCTGACCCTGCCGCTGGTATTGCCGCCCACGGTGCTGGGCTACTACCTGCTGGTGTTGCTGGGCCGCCGCGGCACCGTGGGTGCCTGGCTCGACCACTGGGGCTTAAGTCCCGTCTTCACCTGGCAAGGCGCGGTGATCGCTTCCACCCTGGTGGCTTTCCCGATGATCCAGAAGGCCGCACAGGCGGCCTTCGAAAACGTCGACACCGAATACGAGGCCGCGGCGCGCGTGCTTGGCCTGCGCGGGCCGGCGATCTTCTTCCGTGTGCTGTTGCCGTTGGCGTCGCGCGGGATCACCGCCGGCGCGCTGTTGGCCTTTGCGCGCGCACTTGGGGAATTCGGTGCCACGCTGATGATCGCCGGCAACATGCCCGGGCGAACGCAGACGCTTTCCACCGCGATCTTCGCCGCCGTGCAGGCCGGCGACGATGCCGGTGCGACCACCCTGGTGGTGGTGGCCTCGGTAACCTGCGTGGTGGTATTGCTGATCGCCGGAAGGCTCGCGCCTGGAAGGCGCCGGTCATGAGTATCCATGTTGCCATCCGCCACGTAGCCATCAGCGAGCATCGACGCTTCGAACTGGATGTCGCCTTCGCCACGGACAAGCGTCGCCTGGTGATCTACGGCCCTTCCGGTGCCGGCAAGACACTCACCTTGCGTGGGGTTGCCGGCTTGTTGCGGCCCGACCACGGACGCATCGTGGTGAACGGCCGCACCTTGTTCGAATCGGACCAGGGTGTCGATATTCCTGCGGAGGACAGGCGCTGCGGTTACCTGTTCCAGGACTATGCGCTGTTCCCGCACCTGACGGTGGCGCAAAACATCCGTTTCGGTCGCAAGGTGGGCCTGCGCAATCCGTCGCGCGGCGGCATGGATGACACATCGGCGCGCTGGATCAAGGCGTTCGAACTCGAAGCGGTGGTGCGCAGCTATCCCTCGCAGCTATCGGGCGGCCAGCGCCAGCGCACGGCGCTCGCCCGCGCGTTGGCCGCCGGCCCGGATATCCTGTTGCTGGACGAACCGTTCTCGGCGGTCGATCCGGCGCTGCGTGGCCGGTTGCGGCAGGAGCTGGCCGAACTGCAATCGAACCTCGACCTGCCGATGATCGTGATCACGCACGATCCGGCCGACGCCGATGCGTTGGGTGACGAGGTAATGGAGATCCGCGACGGCCGCATCCACCGCGGTGGGGCTTAAGGAACCCGCGCGGCCTGCGTGTATACCACCTGCCAGCGGCCATCCTTCTTGCGCCAGACGTCGACGAAGCGAATGCGCACCTGGAACGGCTTGCCTTCGCTCTTGCCTTTGTAGTCGACCAGGCCGGCAAGCGTCGCACCGTCGCCCCACAC
>NZ_DATHFX010000085.1:0-3345 GCF_035317885.1 Pinirhizobacter sp. | reverse complement strand
CTACTATTCCGTAGCTCATGTCGATCGACGAGAGCGTCTGCACGTGCGGGCGAAGCTCATCGGCGCCGAGCGCGCAGTTGAAGCCCACCGAGATGGGATCGACATGAGCTACGGAATAGTAGAACGCTTCGGCGGTCTGGCCCGACAGCGTGCGCCCGGAGCGATCGGTGATGGTGCCGGAGATCATCACCGGCATGCGGCCACCGCGAACCCGGAAGAGTTCGGACAGGGCGAACAGCGCTGCCTTGGCGTTGAGGGTGTCGAAGATGGTTTCCACCATGATCGTATCGGCGCCACCGTCGATCAACGCGGCGGCGGCCTCGGTGTAGTTGTCCACCAGTTCCTGGAAGCTCACATTGCGATAGCCCGGGTCGTTGACGTCCGGCGAGATCGAGGCCGTGCGGCTGGTGGGCCCAAGCACGCCGATCACGAAGCGGGGTTTTTCAGGCGTGCTGGCAGCATCGCAGGCGGCGCGCGCGAGGGCGGCCCCGGTACGGTTGAGTTCGCCCACCAGGTGCTCGAGGTGGTAGTCGGCCTGGCTGATGCGCGTGGCATTGAAGGTGTTGGTTTCCACCAGGTCCGCGCCGGCGGCAAGGTAGGCCTCGTGCACGCCCTGGATGATTGCCGGCTGCGTGAGGGTAAGCAGGTCGTTGTTGCCCTTCAGGTCGCAGGCGCAGTTTTCGCCATGCGCATTGCGGGCATCGAAGCCTTCGACAAAGCGCTCGCCGCGATAGCCCGCTTCGTCCAGCAGGTGGCCCTGCAGCATCGTACCCATGCCGCCGTCGAGTACCAGGATGCGCGAGGCCAGGGCCTTTTCCAGCAGGGCGACGCGATCGGGGAAAAGCCAGGGAAGGTTGCTCACGGGTACATCCTCAAGCGGGTTTACGTGCAACGAGGCTCAACACCTCGAAATGGGGGGAGCGGCGTTCGCGGCTGATGCTCGTGGCGCTGACCACCGAAAGCCCGGCGTCGACGGCCATCTGCTCGAGCGTTTCGGTGCTGAAGCCGAGGTTGCGGTGGTCGAAAGGCTCCACGGCCGCCGAGTGGTCGTGCTGGCCCAGCGTGGCGGCCAGTACGCGGCCACCGGGGCGCAGCACGCGGGCAGTCTCGGTGAAGACCTTCTGCGGCTGCGTGCTGTAGGTGAGGGCGTGCAGCAGCAATACTAGGTCGAAGCTGCCGTCGGCGATATCCAGGGCGTGCATGTCGCCCTGCATCACCTGGACGTTGCTGAATGGCGCCAGGCGCTGGCGGGCGGCTTCCACCACGCGCAGGCTCGAATCCACGCAGGTCACTGAGTGCGCATGCGGTGCCAGCAACTCGGCGGTGACGCCGTCGCCCGAAGCGATGTCCAGCACGTCCCCGGTTTCGAGCAACTGCAGCAGGGCGCGAGCGAGCGTTTCCCAGGTGCGGCCGGGGGAATAATGCCGCTCCATATCGCCGGCCACCGTATCGGCCCACCCGGCTTCCCCGGCCCGCTGGGCCAGCACCGTAGGCAGGCGGGCGGCATCGGCACGCAGCATGGCGTCGTCGATGCTCTCGCGCAGGGCAGCGAGCAGGCCCTGCATGCGCGGATCGAACTCTGCGTTGGCGCGGTAATAAGCGGACACGCCAGCCCTGCGGTCGCGGACAAGCCCGGCTTCCTTCAGCTTGGCCAGGTGCGTGGACACGCGGGGCTGGGCCAGGTGCAGGATGGCGGCGAGCTCGGCCACGGTCAGTTCCTCGCGCTCGAGCAGGGCCAGCAGGCGGACGCGGGTGGCGTCGGCAAGCAGGCGCAGCACGCCGGAGGCGGTGGCGAGATCCAAGGCCTATCCTTTCATCGCGATATAAAGATGGTAAAGGCTAGGCCCCACCCGGCCCCGCGTCAAGGCGCATTGTTGCGCTGCACCGCGCCGGGGATTGGAACGGCCGTTAGAATAGCCGGCTGCGCGGGGATCGGTTCGCCCCGGCATAACGCCAAGAAGCAGGAGAGTTCCATGGATTTCCGTTTCACCGACGACCAGCTGTCGATCCAGGCGGTCGCGCGCGATTTCGCCCAGAAGCGCATCGCTCCGGTCGCCGCCGAATTCGACGCGAAGGGCGAGTTCCCCCTCGCCAACATCCAGGAGATGGGTCAGCTGGGCCTGATGGGCATCGAGGTGCCTGAGGAATACGGCGGTGCCGGCATGGATACCACGGCCTATGCGCTGGCGGTGATCGAAGTCTCGGCCGCCGATGCCGCCCACGCCACCATCATGTCGGTGAACAATTCGCTGTTCTGCAATGGCATCCTGAAGAACGGCACGGAAGATCAGAAGCAGAAGTACGTGCGCGCCATCGCCTCGGGCGAGGAAATCGGCGCCTATGCACTCACCGAGCCACAATCGGGGTCCGATGCCTCGAACATGCACACCCGCGCCGTGAAGAATGCCGATGGCGACTGGGTGATCAACGGCAAGAAGAGCTGGATTACCTCCGGCCCCGTGGCCCGCTACATCGTGTTGTTCGCCGTCACCCAGCCGGGGATCGGTGCAAAGGGCATCTCAGCCTTCATCATCGACACCAAGATCCCGGGCTTCCACCCCGGCAAGACGGAACCCAAGCTTGGCATCCGCGCCTCGGCCACCTGCGAGATCGAATTCAACGACTACGTGTGCCCGAAGGAAAACATGCTCGGCGCCGAAGGCAAGGGCTTCTCCATCGCCATGGGCGTGCTGGACGCCGGCCGCATCGGCATCGCCTCGCAAGCGGTGGGCATCGCCCGTGCAGCGTATGAAGCCACCATCACCTGGGTGAAAGAGCGCAAGGCATTCGGGCAGCCCATCGGCAGCTTCCAGATGACACAGGCAAAGATCGCCGACATGAAGTGCCGCCTCGACGCCGCCATGCTGCTGACCATGCGCGCAGCCTGGGCCAAGACACAATCGGAAAAGGTCGAAGGCGGCCGATTCAACAACGAGGCAGCAATAGCCAAACTCGTGGCATCGGAAACAGCGATGTTCATCGCCCACCAGGCCGTCCAAATCCACGGCGGCATGGGCTACTCACGCGAGATGCCGCTCGAACGCTACTTCCGCGACGCCAAGATCACCGAGATCTACGAAGGCACCAGCGAAATCCAGCGCCTGATCATCGCCCGCAACGAAACGGGACTGCGCTGAGGTAAAACCAAGCCACGCGCGCTGGGCTCGGGCGTGGCGGGGAGTGCCGGCGGGGCCCAGCGGCGGCGCTCCGGGCTGCGGCGACCCTCGGGGAAGGGAGGCCGCTTCGCGGCGGTGTTTTATGGCTGCGCCCCCATCGGGACGGGCTTCGCACGGAGCGCCGGCCGCTATGGCCCGCCAGCTCTGCCGCACGACGAGGTTCGCGAGG
>NZ_DATHFX010000084.1:0-6781 GCF_035317885.1 Pinirhizobacter sp. | reverse complement strand
CTGGAAGGGCGAGTGCGCCCACGGCGACGAACAGGGCGACGCGCACGGCGCGGCGCAGGATCAGGGAAGACATGGCAGTGGACGACTCCGGTAAGGAACGAAGACGGCAACGGGAAGGTTCACGCCGTGGGGACGGCGCTTTCGGGGTTCATTTACGCCGCGGCACCCTCCCGGGCTCGCAAGACGATCAACGTAAGAAATTCACATGACGTAGCCGCGCCAGCGGCGTGACCATTAAGTTTCAATCGTGATAAACCGCACGAAACGGGACATTAGGCCTTCCTGCCGTGATTTTTTGCCGAACAGTCCGCAAAAATTCCCGATGCAGTGCAACACATCAATGAGGGGTCAGAGTAATTACTCTGACCCCTTTCGGCCTGCTGACCCCTTTCGGCCTGGCCTAGCTCAATGGGGTCAGCAGCTTGATGCCGCTGCCCACCAGCTGCAATCCGTCTTCCGGGATGGTGTCGTTGCCGCGCTCGAATTCATCGGCAAGTTCGCCGTTCTTGGGTACCCAGTCGATCTTTTCCTTCGGGCCTGGGGCGTACACCAGCCACTTGCCATACCCCGGTGCATGCATGCCACCGCCGTTGATGTTGAACTGCACCGGCACGCGCACGTACCACTCGTTCTTGCCTACGTCAGGCCCCTTGGTGGGTGGGGTGAACTGCCAGGTGCGCGCGCGGCGCAGGCTGGCATCGGCCAGCATGCCGCGAAACATGCGCATTTCCGATTCCGTACCCACCGATCCAAGATTCACGCGCTCAGCCGCGGCGTTGGCGACGTTACCCTCGCGATCGACCTTGAGCAGCAGGATCACCGTGCCGGTAACCCGCGCGGCTACCGCGGCCGGCGGATACTTCGGTGCCGACCGCTGCTTGAACCACAGCTGGCCGTCCTGGTGTTCGTCGCCGAAGCTCGCACCGGCGATCGCCACGGTGTAATTCCCGTCATCGGTAGGGCGGGTGACAAAACGCAGGCGCATCTTCGATGTGGCGTTCACCGCCTGGCCATCGACCTTGACCGGCGCGAAGCGCCAATGCGGCAGTGCCTGCGATGCCAGCGATTTCACCACGTCGGGCAGGTCGTTGGGCCGGTCCAGCGTAAAGCCACTCACCTCGCCAGCTTCAGTGACCTGGATATCTCCCGTCACCACCATGCTGCCTTCGATGTCCTTGCGGACGGGAGCGGCCATCGACAGGGCCGGCAGCAGCACGCACAGTGCTGCCAGAATAAAGCGCTTCATCCTTGTACCCCTCCTTTGGAGCCGGCCGAGGCGGCCAGGCCAGGGAATTATGCCGCGCGCCCGCTGCCAATGGGCGGCCCACCTGACCCCCGCCTGTCCTGGCTTCCGGGGTATGCCTTCCGGGCCTTGCCGCGTCCCAGCCCCAGGCGTCTAATAACCCCATGGCCAACCTTCATGCCATTGCCAACCGTACCGCCGCCGCCTTCCGCGGCCTGGGCCGCGTTGCGCTGATCGTGCTGGTATGGGCGCTGGTCGCGGGCATGGCCACCATGGGTGGTTTTGCCTCGATCATGTTCGCTCCGCTGCGCGCCCTGCAGTAAGCCCCTCCCGCAAGGAATTTCGGCCCTGGCACGAAAACGTGCCGGCTTACCCGCGTGTGCGCGTCGTCGTATAAATGGCGACCGACCCGGCCACCTGCCAAAAAGGGACATGCATGCGTTCGAATGGATATGTGCGCTACCTGGCCTGGGCCGTGTTCCTTTCCTTCATGGCTCCGGCCATCGCGGCCACGCTCGATGCAAGTCAGTTGCCCAAGGTGCAGGCGGCTACGTTCGAAGTGGTGGTGCCCAAGACCGAGAACCCGAAGATCACCTACGACAGGCCGCTGCCGCTGGATGCGTTGCCATTTCAGGTGCGCAACGACAAGTACAACTCCATCGGTACCGCCTTCGCCATCGGCCAGAATCGCTACGTGACGGCATCGCACGTGGCGCAGCTGGGCATCGGCGGCCTGTTCGGCAAACCCATGCTGCGCGATGCGCAAGGCAAGGTCTACGCCATCGACAAGGTGCTGCAGTACTCCCTTGGCGAGGACTTCATGGTGTTCTCGCTCGTCGACGGTCCCAACGTGGCACCGTTGAAGGCCGATCGCGGTTCTCACTTGAACGAGTCGGTGTACGCCGTGGGCAATGCGCTGGGCACCGGTGTGGTGGTGCGCGATGGCTTGTACACCTCCAATACACCCGAGGAACAGGATGGCCGCTGGAGGTGGATCCGTTTCTCCGCTGCCGCATCACCCGGCAACAGCGGCGGCCCGTTGCTGGACAAAGATGGCGATGTGATCGGCGTGGTGTTGCGCAAGTCGCCCAACGAGAACCTCAACTTCGCCTTGCCCATCGACCGCGTGCTCGACGCCTCCACCAAGGTCTCCGAATCGAACGAGCGATCGACCAGCCACCCGGAATTCATGGACGCCACGCACACCGGCACGATGCACATGCGCTTCGACTTGCCGATGGCATTCGACGACTTCGCCGCCAGCTGGCAGAAGCAGGATGATGCCTTCACCGACCAGCAATGGCAGGCGCTGATGGCGCGGGAAGACGCCAAGGTATTCCCCAGGGGCGATGTCAGCCATGCCGTCCTGTCGAGTACCGCGCCGATCAACGCGTACCCTGAGGTCCTGCATCGCACCCCGAACGGTACGTGGGAGCGGTCCATGCCCCAGCACCACCGGAACAATACCGTCAACAACGGCTATCTGGATGCGGGTGTTGCCGGCAGCCACGTGTTGTTCCACTTCCGCAAGCCCGATGGCATGTCGCTGGCCTCGCTGGTGGCTGATCCCAAGGCGATGATGGACGAGATGCTCAAGGGCTCCCAGCTCACCCGCGATGTGGGTGTGGAGAAGGTCCGCATCACGTCGCTGGGGTCGCCTTCGGTGGACACGGTCTTCGTCGACCGCTGGCAGCGTCATTGGCAGCGCCGTGAGTTCGACTTGCCCTTCGTTGACGTTGGCGTGCTGGTGTACACCTTGCCCGTGCCCGACGGCTTCGTAGGGATCATGCGCTACGCCCCGGCACAGCAGATGCACGTCGCGCGCACGCAGCTGGAAGTCGCGGTCAACTTCTTCTCGGCCAGCTATATCGGCAGCCTCGACGACTGGCAGCAGTACATGAAGCTCACCGCCTGGCTGCCGGCGCCCGTGGCGGCGTCAAGGCTGGATATCGACTACGGCAAGCGTTTCGCCTTTACCTCGCCCGCGTTCTCGTTAACGTTCGATACGGGCGTACAGCGCATCGAACCCGCCGGCAACATCGCGTTGCCGTTCTCGTTCATCGACCGCGGCGACGGGGTGAAGCTGGATATCGCCGGGATCTCCGTGCGCCAGGACGTGAACAAGACGGCCGATGTCCGGATCAACCGCCATCCCAAACCCTTCCCCGATGCACCGGAGCGTTCCCAGGGTGCATGGAACCAGATGCTCAAGCACGAGCATCCCCAGGACGGAATACCTTTCAAGAAGGACGACACCACCTGGGCTGGCATGGTAGCCGGCACGCCCGCGGCCGAGCCCAAGGCGTTGTATACGCTGTTCTATGGCGATGATGGCAGCCCGCCGGATGCAACCATGAAGGACAAGCTCGACAAACTGATGAAGGGCACGACCATCCAGGAGCACTGACGCCGAGGCCGCCGACCACATGGTGGAGGCGGGGGTAGGCCTCACTATCGTGGACGAACGCCAGCCTGCCAGAATGCTGGGTATCATCACCCGAGGCGACCTGCTGGCCGCCCATGTGCAGCGCTTGCGTTCGGCGCGCGAGGCGACGCGGCATTTCCGTTTCCGGGAGCCCAGGCGATGACATCGAATATTCCGCCAACTGACAAAGCCGCGCCCCTTGCCACGTGCCCCGTTTGCCACGGCAGCGGCGAGGTGGTGGTGATCGACGAGGAAGTGGGCTGCCATGTGCCCATGCCGTGCTGGGCCTGCCAGGACGGCCCGATGCCACTGGAAGGTTATGATCGTCGTCCAGTCAAGGCCGATCAATGAAAACCATCCAGGGCAGAAAAATCCTCATCACCGGCGCCGCCATGGGCATGGGGCGTCTCTACGCCGAGCGTGCCGTGCGCGAAGGTGCCGCCGTGGTGATCCTGTGGGATATCAACCAGGAAGAACTCGAGCGCACGGTGCTGGCGTTGAAGGATTCCGGGGTACGGTTGATGCCCTATCTCGTGGACATCGGCAGCCTCGACGCCATCGTTGCGGCATCCGCGCGCGTGCGCGCCGATGTGGGTGATCCGGACATCATCATCAACAATGCCGGCATCGTGCGCGGAAAGTATTTCTGGGAGCACAGCCAGGCCGATACACGGCTGACGATGGAGATCAACGCGCTTGCCCCGATGTACATCACCCGCGAGTTCCTTCCCGCGATGATGGCAAGCAGGCGCGAATGCCGCGTCGTCACCATCGCCTCGGCGGCGGCCACGGTGTCCAATCCGCGCATGAGCGTCTATTGCGCCTCGAAGTGGGCGGCCGTGGGCTGGAGCGATTCCCTCCGGCTGGAATTGGTGCAGGCAGGGCATTCCCACGTAAAGGTCACCACCGTTTGCCCAAGCTATGTCTCCACCGGCATGTTCGAAGGTGCGCGTGGTCCGCTGATGACGCCGGTCATGAAGCCGGACTACGTGGTGGACCGCGTCTGGCGCGCCATGCTGGCCGGCAAGCCCATGTTGATGTTGCCCTGGACGGTCACCTTGGGGAAAATCGCACGGGGCATACTGCCGCTGCGCGCGTGGGACTGGGTCGCCGACCACGTCTTTGGCGTGTATCACACGATGGATCGCTTCAAGGGGCGTTAGATGCGCAAGAAGATCATCGTGGGCGTGGTCGTCCTGCTGTTGCTGTTCGTCCTGTACTACGTCTACATGATGCTCGCCGTGCGCGGCACGTTCGCGCCGATCCTCCCGGCCGACAAGGCGGGGGGTGATGCCGTCACCGCCGGCATCGAGGGCCATCATATCGTCGGCCGCATGCATCTGGAGGGGCAGGCCAATCCTTCGGCGCCGCTGGTGGTGATCCTGCATGGCGATGCGCCCTTCGCCCACCCACGCTACCAGTACGGCGTGGCGGCGGACATTGCCAAGGCCGCCCCGGGCACGCGGGTGGTGGCGCTGATGCGCCCAGGCTACACCGATGCATACGGCGCCCATTCCGATGGCGAGCATGGGTCCACGGCGGGAGACAACTACACGCCCGAAGCGGTCAAGGACCTTGCCGATGCCATCGCGGAGCTGAAGACACGCTTCCACGCACCCTCGGTGCTTCTGCTGGGGCATTCCGGCGGCTCCACGATGGCGGCGAACATCGCCGCGCTCAGCCCCGGGCTGGTGCAGCATGTGTACCTTGCCGCCTGCCCCTGCGATGTGCCGCCATTTCGCAAGCACATGGCCAAACTGCAAACCAACCCGGTGTGGCTCTTCCCCGTGCGCAGCCTGTCGCCGCTGCAGACGCTCGACCAGATGCAGCCGGGCGTGGCCATCACCGCGATTTCAGGCTCGGAGGATCCGCTGGCGCTGCCGGTGTATGCGCGTGACTACGTGGCCAAGGCCAAGGCGCGCGGGTTGGATGCATCGATGGTGATCATCCCCGGCAAGGGCCACGAGATCCTCGACGAGGATGTGGTGATCAAGGCCGTCGCCGACGACGCTAAAGCTCGAATGTCGCCAGCACCGGGAAGTGGTCCGACGGATAGCGGCCATCCTTCGACGTCGTGACCGTTTCCACGCTCAGCGGCGTCACGCCGCGATAGAAGATCCAGTCGATGCGCCGGTCGGGAACGCCGGTGAAATTGTGGAAGGTTTTCTCCGGGCCGCTTCGGGAAGGCGCCGTATCCCAGGCGTCTTTCAGTTGCGCCGCCACCGTGGCATGCACCTGGCTTTCAGGCCCCGTGTTGAAGTCGCCGGTAAGGATCACCGGGATGTTCTTCGGTAGCGCCTGCATGCGCTTCATGATCAGGGTGACGCCCTTCAGGCGGGCGTCTTCATCCTGCGGGCGATAGGGCAGGTGGGTGTCGTAGAGGTAGAACTTCTTGCCATCGCTCAAGCGCTGGAACAGTGCCCACGTCACCATGCGCGGCAACGGATGGCCCCAGGTGATGCTGCCGGCCACTTCCGGCGTATCGGACAGCCAGAAATTGCCTGATTCAAGCACCTTCAGGCGGTCTTTCCGGTAGAACACGCCCATGTGCTCGTCGCTGTCGTCGCCGGTGCGGCCCCGGCCGAACCAGGTGTACTGCGGTAGGCGCTGCACGGTGTCGTCGCCCTGCAACTTGAACAGCTCCTGCGTGCCGAAGACGTCCGGGTCGGCCTTGCGAACGGTATCGGCGAAGAGGTCGCGACGCGCTTCCCAGCGGTTGGGGCCGTCGGAGGCCACCGGCAGGCGCACGTTGAAAGTCATGACCTTCAACGGTTCGGCATGCAGCGCAGGAATGAAGGCAAGCAGGACCGCCAGCAAGGCTACGCGCATGGAATCAACGCCCGTGGTTGAAGTTGTTGTTGATGCCTTGCACCGAGATGCTCACGCCCCCGGTGGGGTGATCGCAGCTTCCGAAGGCCTGTGAGAGGGTAACGCCGCCGCCCTGGTAGCTGCCGCCGCGGATATGGCTGCCGCTGACCACGCCGGTTTCGATGCTGCCATGGACCTGTGGCTGGTTGTAGGTGGCGTCGTCGCAATGGTCGGCCGGCGTTTCGTCGGCCACGGTCATGCTGCCGCTGTGGTCGCCGTAGTAGGTGCCCGGCGGATCCTTGGCG
>NZ_DATHFX010000083.1:0-8233 GCF_035317885.1 Pinirhizobacter sp. | reverse complement strand
TGGGCGGCGTGGGCATTTCCTGCGGCAGCTGGCGCTGTGCGGCGGCAATGGCCGATTGCACGTCCTGCGCGGCGGCGTCGATGTTCCGGTCGAGCTTGAAGCTGACGGTGATGGTGGTACTGCCCAACGCGCTGGTCGAGCTCATCTGGTCGATGCCGGCGATGGTCGATAGCTGCGCTTCGATCGGCGTCGCCACCGACGAGGCCATGGTCTCCGGCGAAGCGCCAGGCAGGCTCGCGCTGATGTTGATGGTGGGGAAGTCGACGTTGGGAAGCTCGTTCACCGGCAGCTTCGGATAGGCTGCGATGCCGAAGATCACCAGGGCCGCCATCAGCAGCGTGGTCATCACCGGCCGGCGGATGCACATCTCCGGGACGTTCAGCGCCATCGCGTCAGCTCCCCTGCGCCTTTACCGTGCTGCCGTCGACCAGCAACAGCTGGCCCTCGGTCACCACCGACTGCCCTTCTTCCAGGCCCTTGTCGATCACCACGCGGTCGGTGAAGGTGGCCCCTGGGGTCACCGGTGTCTGCCTGACCTTGTTATCCGGCCCCACGACGAACACGAACGATCCATTGCTGTTGGATTGCAACGCCACCACCGGCACCGATACGGCGCTTGCGATGCGCGCGGTGGGCAGCGACACGTCGGCATACTGGCCCGGCGTAAGCCTGCCATCGGCATTGGCGAAGCGTCCCTTGAGCATGATCGTGCTGGTGGTAGTGGTGACCGCGTTGTCGATGAATTCGAGTTCGCCGGTGAGCGGCGCCAGGTCGCCGGCGATCTTTGCAGACACCGCGACCGGTCCGCGGACCAGCGCTGCACGTACCGACGGCAGGCTGTCCTCGGGGATACTGAAGGTAACGCGGATGGGACTGACCTGGTTCAGCACGACCAGGTCAGTCACGTTGGCCTGGACGGTGGCGCCGGGATAGGCCAGCGGCTGTCCGGCCACCGCATCGAAGGGCGCGACGATGCGCGCGTAAGCCAGCTGCGTGCGAGTCAGCTGCTCGGCGGCAAGGTCGCTCTGCAGCGCGGCCTCGGCGACACCCAGGTTGGCCTTGAAGGTGTCGTAGTCGGCGCGGGAAACGTAGCCTTTGGCCACCATCTCGGTATAGCGGGAGTTGTCCGCACGCGCCTTCACCAGCTGCGCGCGGTCGCGCGCGACATTGCCGCTGGCCTGGGCGAGCTGCGCCTGCAGCAGCGAGGGATCGATCTGGGCGATGACATCGCCCTGCTTCACCTTGGCGCCGGGCGTGTAGTGCAGCGCCTGCAACTGGCCGTCCACGCGCGCGCGCATGGTCACCGTGGAATACGCCTCGACGCGCCCGATCACGCGGATGGCAAGGTCCACGTCGCTCCGCGTGGCGCGGGCGATCGTCACCGGTACCGCCTGGGTGCCCCGGTTGGCCGTCTTTGCGTCCTTTCCATCGCCATGCCAGGCGCGCACGCCGATCCACGCGGCGGCGACCACGGCAACCAGGGCGACGACTTTGATCCAGGACTTCTTCGACATGCCAACCTCATGGAATTACGGGAAATTCGACTGCTTCCCCGTGAGCCCGCGGATTGTGCCAGCGTTCGGTGCGGTTGGGCCCTGCCAATCGTCCTTTGGCGGTTTCAAATCGCTATAAGCTGCGCTAAACCGTTGACGCAGCACCTTCCAGCGATTGTAAATTTTCCTTCATGCGCTCGAGGGTGCCCATCAATTGCTCCAATTCCTCACGGGAAATGCCGGTGGTGGCATCCCGGCGGATGCTGCGTGCGATGTCTTCCATGTCGTCGATCACGCCGCGCGATTGCTCCGTATCGTAGAGGCGCCAGCAGCGACGGTCGGCGGGATCCGCCCGTCGCTCGACGAAGCCTGCCGCCTGGAGGCGGTCGATCACCCGCCCCACGGCGATGGGCTCCATTTCCAGGAACTCGGCCAGTTCCGTCTGGCGCAGCCCCGGGCGCCGGTGCAGGACCTTCAGTGCACGCCATTGCGCGCGCGTCAGGCCGAAACGGACGGCCCGTCGATCGAAGTGCTTGCGGAACAGCAAGGTCACATCGTTGATCAGGTATCCGAAGGAGATGTCTTCGAGCTTGATGTCCATGGCCGGCTGCTTATTCTGAACGTGGGGTTGAGTATAGTTCGCATGAACTTGCGATATGGGTCAAAGGGGGCACCGTGTGGATCGAGGTGGTCGAAGGCGACATTACACAGCTTGAAGTAGACGCCATCGTCAACGCGGCCGCACCCCCGTTGCTGGGCGGCGGGGGCGTGGATGGCGCCATCCACCGTGCCGCCGGTCCGCGCCTGCTCCAGGCTTGCCGGGCGCTACCTGAAGTCTCGCCAGGCGTGCGATGCCGCGTGGGAGACGTCCGGGTGACACCAGGCTTCGACCTGCCGGCCAGGTACGTCATCCATACTGTGGGACCCATCTGGCGTGGCGGCAACCACGGCGAGGCCGGAGAGCTTGCCGCCTGTTATCGCCATGCCATACGGGTCGCCTCGGGCCTGGAGCTGACCTCCATCGCCTTCCCGGCCATCAGTTGTGGCGTCTATGGATACCCCGTTGCGGCAGCTTCCGCCGTGGCGGTGGCAGTCATTCACGCGACCCAGGCCCGTGAGCTGGCCATCACGCTGTGCTGCTACAACACCGAAACGGCCGATGCGGTGCGCCGCGCGCTGGTGACCTGACGGCGTGCAGCTAGCCGCCGCCGGGATAGAGCGGGGGAAGGTCCTCGTGCACTGGCGCGATATCCCTTGCCCAGGCGAGACCCGGTTCGAAAGCCTGGCGCAACGCCTGGGCATCAAGGATCGCTTCCCCCGGGGCAAAACGCGCCCGCTGCAAGCCTTCAATGGCCTGGCGCTGGGCCGGCGAGGCAAGCGCCATGGCAAGCTCGCCCAGGTTGCGCACCGACGGCCGCGTTTCGCGCGCCCATCGAAGCAAGGCCTGGCCGATGCCCGCCGCATCGCCCGTGGTGACGGCGGCGAGGAAACCCTTGCGACCACCCGCCATGCCGGCATCCGTGGCCAGGCGCCCGGGGCGCGGCGCGCGACCACGGCGCCGCCACAGCCAGACGGCAAGCACCAGGGTAACCAGCCATACCGCCGTCAGCGCAGCGGCAATGGCCTTCCACCGGGATACCGTGCTGACCATTTCGCTGCCTGCAAATGGCGCGGCAACCGGTCCGTGCTCATGGGATGCGGCCGCCGCACCCGGTGCCGCCGCGGCAGCGGAGGATCCCGTGGCCGGCACGGGTGCACCAGGTGCACCTGCGACCTCGATGCGGGCCGCGGGCACGCTCGCCGTTTCCATCGCGCGCTTGCGCGTATTCCACCAATGCAGGGTGATCTGGGGGATCGACAGCGTGCCGGCCCGGGTCGGCACCACGGCGAAGGCCTGCGAGCGCCGGCCGATAAGCGTGCTGCCATCGTCGCGGGTACCGGTGCTGGCCTTGTCCGGATAGACGTCGGCACCGTCGAGCCCGGGCAGGCTCAGGGTGGGAAGGACCTCGAAGGGAAGGCCGGTGGCCTCCAGCGTGAGGTTCAGCGTGAGCGGCGTACCCACATGCGCCTTGCCGTCGGCCGGCAGGCCATCGAGTTTCAGCGCAAGGGCGGAAGCGGGGAGCCAGGTACCCTTCGCCTCGGCATCGGGGACGGGATCGACGTCGACCTCGACGGTGTTGGACACCGCCGAGACCGGCGAGGTCCCTGCGAAGAAAGGGTCCTGGCCGCGCTGGTCGAGCGCCTCGCCCTGGAAATTCACCGGCGGGATGGTGAGCTTGCCGGCATGCTGGGCAAACACCACGTAGTGCCGCTCTAGCACGCGGTAGGAGGTGCCGTTGCGCTGCGCCTGGTAGTTACTGTCGTTGCCGACGCGGCGCATCGACAGGCCCGCCGTCTGTGGATCGCCCAGCGAACCGTCGGCCAGGTCCAGGGCATAGAGCAGCCTCACCGTATACGAAATGGCCTGGCCGACAATGGCGTGGTCGGTGTCGGAGAAGGCCTCCAGGAACACCGGCCCCTGCCGTGACGAGGGCGCTGCCGCGCTGGCATTGTCCACGTGCAGGCTGAGCGGCGAAGTGCGTTGCCCGGCGACATCGAGCGCGGGGATGGTGATCGTGCCGGGATGGTTCGGCCGCAGGGCCACGCCGAACTCGGTGCGCAACGTGCGCTGGCCATTGATGATCGAAAGGCTGCTGTTGGTGGAGCTGCCCAGCACGGTGAAATCACCCGACAGCGGCGAGAGGTCGGGCGGCGCGGCCTGCTGGAGTCCATCGACGGTGATGGTGAGTGCCACCGTTTCACCCATCCGCGCCTGCGTACGGTCAAGGCTCGCCCGTGCCGCCACCTGTGCCAGCGCGGCCACAGGCAACAGGGCGAAGACGAGCAGGAAAACCAGGCGGCGCGCCGTGATCATGGTTCATCGTCCGGTTGCACGCCCTGGCGGCGCTGGTAGTCGAGCATGAATTTCCGGCGCAGCAGGCCGCCTGGATCGTCAGGTACGCGTTGCAGGGCCTGGCGCATCGCGGGAGGCAGGTTTCGACTGCCGTCGGCGTCCTCCGCCTGCACGCCCAGATCGTGGCTGCCATCGCCCTTGTCGGCCTTGGCCTTGCCAGCCATGGCGCGATCCATCTGTTCCTTCAGGGCCTGCTGGGCGGCCTTGGCCTGGGCGTCCTGTCGGGCTTCCGCTTCCTTGTCGAGCTTGCCCGTGGCGTCCTTGCCATCCTTGCCGGCGTCGTTCTGGTCCGGGTTCGATGGCGGCGCCTTGCCATTGGATTCGCCGGTGCCCTGGCCCTGCGACGGGGAATCCTCGCCCTGCCCCTGCCCCGGAGCCTGCTGCTGGCCACCACTGTCCTGCTTGCCGCCTTGTTTGTCCTTGCCTTTGCCACCCTCGCCCTTTTGCTTGTCGTCGCCATCCTTGCCCTGCTGGGTGTCCTTCGACTTCTGTTGCTGCTGTTTGTCCTGCTGTTTCATGAAGGCTTCGACCGCCTTGCGGTTGGCGGCGGCATCGGCGTGACCTGGCTGCAACTTCAGGGCGCGGTCGTAGGCCGCGATGGCCTCAGGGTATTTGCCCGCCTTGGCCAGGGCGTTGCCAAGGTTATAGGCAGCATCGCCGCCCGGAAGTTTTGCGTAGCCATCGGCCGCCGCACCGTAGTCGTTTTCCTTGTAGGCCGCCGCGGCGGCGAGGTTAGGATCCGTCGCCAATTCGCGGGCCTTCGACGCATCGCCGGCAGCCAGTGCCGCGGCGGCGCGCTGGTTGCGATTGTGGAAGATGTCGTCGGCATGGGCCCTGGGTGCGACCATCGGCGCTGCAGCCAGGATCGCAATCAACAACCAGCCCCGGCGGAACATCAACGCGAACAGGGGCAAGAGCGCCAGCACGAACCACGGGCCACGGTCCTGCCAGTCGGATGCCTGGGCGTTCTCCGCCTTCGCCTGGGAAGGATCGGCCACCAGCATGCCGCGCAGGGCATCGATATCCCGGTGGCTTTCATCCATCGGCACGAAGATGCCGCCGCCGGCACTGGCCAGCGCCGACAAGGCAGCGTCGTTGCGCGGCGCCATCACCACGTTGCCGCTCGCATCCTTGACGAAGCCACCATCGGGTGCGGCGATCGGGCCGCCACGGGCGGTACCGATGCCCAGCACGGAAACACGGATGCCACGGGCGCGGGCGCGAGCCGCGGCGGCGATCGCGTTCTTGTCGGCATCGTCGGTCACCAGCACCAGCGAACCGCCGCGGCTGGCTGCATGCGCGATGGCATCGGCGCCCATGTCGATCGCACGTGCCGCGTCGTTACCGTCCACTGGCATGGCGTCGGGTGACAGCGCATTGAGTAGTTCATCCGTGCTGTGCGCGTCGGACGTGAGCGGCGCCACCAGGAAGGTGTCGCCAGCGTAAGCCACCAGGCCGTTCAGCCCGTCGCGATTGGCTTCGAAGAGGTCCCGCACCTTGTAGCGCGCGCGGCTGGCGCGGTCGGGCACCAGGTCGCGCGACTGCATGTGCGAGGACATCGACACCGCCACCAGCTGCGCGGCACGGTCGGCGAACAATGGCTGCAACTGGCGATCCCACGAGGGGCCGGCCATGGCCACGATGGCCAGCACCGCGGCAAGCGTACCCAATACCAATGGCAGGCGTTGCCGCGCAGGCTTGCCTTCCATCAGGAACGGCAGCAAGCGGGAATCGACCAGGCCATCGAACACGCGCGGCGTGCCGTGACCACGCGCGAGCAGCCATGCGCCCAGCGGAACGGCCAGCAACAACCACAGCCATGCCGGCTGGATGAAATGGAAGGCCGCAAGCGCGCTCATGCCGCCGCCCCCCGCCGGAACATCCGCGACAACGATGCCAGCAACACCAGCACGAGGCCCGCCGCCAGGGGCCAGCGGAACAATTCGATATGCGGACGCAGCGGCTGGCCCTGGCGCGGCATCGGCTCGAGTGCATCGATGCTGCGATACGCATCGGCCAGCGCGCTGGTGTCGGTGGCGCGGAAGAAGCGGCCCCCGGTGTCGGTGGCGATGGAGGTGAGCATGCCCACGTCGAGGTCGGCCGACGGATTGACCACGCTGGAACCGAAGAAGCCCGGCACCGTCATGCGGTCGGCGCCGATGCCGATGGTGTAGACCCGCACCCCGGCAGCCTCCGCCGCGCGCGCCGCATCAAGCGGCTCGATCGCGCCGGTGTTGTTCACGCCGTCGGTGAGCAACACCATCACGCGCGCCTGGGTGGGCAACGACGCCAGCCGCTTGACGGCCACGCCGATCGCATCGCCGATCGCCGTTTCGCGACCGGCCAGGCCCACGGCGGAGCCGGCCAGCTGTGCGTGCACGGCATCCAGGTCGTAGGTGAGCGGAGTGACCAGGTAGGCCTGCGATCCGAACAGGATCAAGCCCAGTTCATCGCCCGAACGCCGCGAGATGAAATCGCCGGCGATCGCCTTCACCGCGGCGAAACGGCTTACCGGCTGGCCGGCCAGCACCATGTCTTCCTGCGCCATGGAGCCGGAAAGGTCCACCGCCAGCATCATCGCGCGGCCGCTGTGCTCCTGCGCCTGGGGAGCCCCGAGCCACTGCGGGCGGACGGCCGCCCCCACCAGGCACAGCCAGGCAAGGCCAAGCAGGAACCATGATCCGCGTGGCGAACGGCCGCCGGCCGCGGTGGCCAGCGACAGGCCCGGTTGCGGCAGGTTGAGCGCTTGTCCCGGTGCTTCCGGGCGCAACCACCAGCGCAGCAGCCAGGGCAGCGGCAACACCGCTGCAAGCCAGGGCCATGCGATCAGGGGAAGATGCAGCTCAGGCACGGTGCCTCCGGCGCGCAGGTAGCGCCACCCGCAGCCACGCATCCGCACTGCGGTGGACGGCGTCGACATCCAGCGTGGCCGAGGGGCGATACAGGGCCGTTTCCAGGCCCGCCAGGGGCATCACATCGACTTTCGGCGCCAGGGCCTGCAGCGATTCCGACCAGGCACGGCCCTGCAGGACCACCACGCCGGCATCAAGCCTGCGGGCGACACGGCGCAGCAACTGGGAAACCTCACGGGCGTAGGCAGGCAAGTCGCCATCGTCGCTGTAGCGATGGCGTGCACGGTCGAGTTCGGCAAGCACCACGGCATGTCGACGGCGTTCGAGCGTGCGCCTGCGCCACCACCACGCCACCACGCCAATCAGCAGCAGGCATGCGGCGATCAGGATCCACCAGCCCGCTGCCAGTGGCCACCAGCCAGGCGGGGGCGGCAAATGGATGTCGCGCAGTTGCAGGCCAGGTTGGTTCATCGCGGGCCGCCCTTGCCCAGCAGGTGGGCGATGCCATCGAGTGGATCGGCGGCGGTATCGATGATGCGATGGCGCAGGCCAAGTTCCGTGGCCAGCGACTGCAGGCGGCGATGCCCCTCGCCCATGGCCAGGGCAAAGGCCTCGCGCTGGGCCTGGCCATGAAGTTCTACCTCGAAACGCTCGCCGTTGTGCGCGAAGGGATAACGCCCGGCGGGAGGAACGTTCAACTCCAACGCGTCGGACACGCCCAGCAGAAGCACTTCGGCGCGGCGGGCCACGCCCAGCAGGCTGCCGCGCGTGGCGTCGTCGCAACTGAAACCGTCGGTGACCACCAGCACGCGCCGGGCGCCATGCGCGGCGCGGCCGGTGCGTTGCAGGGCGGCGGCGAGGGTTTCGTCCCCGTGCACCGGCCCGATGGCATCCCAGCGCGCCAGTGCACCGGCGATCGCCAGCGCGCCGCGTTG
>NZ_DATHFX010000082.1:0-2200 GCF_035317885.1 Pinirhizobacter sp. | reverse complement strand
CTTCGTTGCCGCCGGCGAACGACGCTTCCGCGCACAAAAGGCGCGCAATGAAGCCGGTGCGGCGGTGGCGGAGCCCACTGCATGAGCCGGCTGCTGCCCTTCTTCGCCTTCCTGGGCCTGGTGGTGCTGTTCGGTTTCGGCATCTGGTGGAACACCAAACACGACCAGCGCGAAGTGCCCTCGCCGTTGATTGGCCGCGCTGCGCCCGAGTTCCGTCTACCGGTGCTGGACGACCTCGATCGCACAGTGGCCAAGGCAGACCTCCTGGGCAAGCCTTACCTGTTGAACGTGTTCGGCAGCTGGTGTTTTGCCTGCGGCGAGGAACACCCGGTGCTGATGGCCGAAGGCAAGGCGCTGGGCGTGATGCTGGTGGGTTACAACTACAAGGATGAACCCGCCGCCGCCAAGGGTTGGCTCGCCGAGCACGGCAATCCGTACGATCTGGTCATCGCCGATGTCGAGGGCCGCACGGCCATCGATTTCGGCGTCTACGGCGCACCGGAGACGTTCCTGGTGGATGGCAAGGGCGTGATTCGCTACAAGCGCGTCGGGCCGCTCACGCCGGACGTGATCGAACGCGAGGTCAAGCCCGCACTGGCTGCGATCGCGAAGGAATCGCCATGATGCGCCTCGTGATAATGCTGCTGGTGCTGCTGATGGCCACCACCGTGGCCGCCCAGGCGATCGACCCGCTGCCGTTCAAGGACCACACCCAGGAGGTGCGCTTCCAGCATCTCACCGCGCAGTTGCGCTGCCTGGTGTGCCAGAACGAGAACCTCAACGACTCCAACGCGGAGCTGGCCCGCGACCTTCGCCACGAAGTGTTCGACCTGATGCAGCAGGGCAAGAGCGACGAGGAAATCAAAGCGTGGCTGGTGGCGCGCTATTCGAAGTTCGTGCTTTATGATCCGCCGCTTGATACGGGCACGGCCCTGTTGTGGTTCGGCCCGCTGCTGGTGCTTGTGCTTGGCGGCGTGGCCCTGGTGGTGCAGGTGCGGCGCCGCGCGCGTGCCGCGGCCACGGAGCCTGCGAACGCGGTGACCGAATCCAACGACAGCGGGGAAAACTGGTGAAGCCTGCGTTCTATGTGTGCGCCGCGATCATGCTCGCGGTGGCGCTGGCCCTCGTGCTTGTTCCCCTGATCCGCCGCGGCCGCCGTGAAGGACGCCCGGTGGGCGTGTTCGCGCTGGCACTGGGACTGGCGTTTGTCATTCCCGTGGCCACCGTAGGTTTGTACATGTTGGTGGGCACGCCGCAAACACTCGATGGTGTCGCCAAGGCCGAACCGCCGCCGAGCATCGACGAAGCGATGGCAAGCCTCAAGGCACGGCTGGCGCAGCATCCGGATGACCTCCAGGGCTGGCTGCTGATGGGCCAGGCCCAGACCATGCTGCGCCAGTTTGAACAGGCACGCGATGCGTATGGACATGCGCTGGATCTGGATGCCAACAATGGCTTGGCGATGGTGGGCTGGGCAGAAACCGATTCGCAGTCGCGCCCCGACCACCGGATCGACGGCCGGGCACGCGAGCTGCTGGACAAGGCCGTGCAGGTGGACGCCACCAACCAGCGCGCCCTGTGGCTGCTTGGCATCAGCGACTTCCAGCAAGGCCGCTACAAGGAAGCTTCGGCCACGTGGCGGAAGCTGCAACCCTTGCTCGATCCCAGTTCCAATGTGGCCGCCGCCGTCGAGCAGCAGATCGCCGCCGCGGATGCGAAGGCCAGTGGCAAGCCGGATGAACCCGCGGCCACCGCCACACCGCCGGCATTGGACGTGCAGGTAGCCGTGGCACCGGCCCTGAAGGACAACTTGGCCGCCGGCGACACACTCTACGTCTACGCTCGTGCCGAGAACGGGCCGCCGATGCCGCTGGCAGTGGCGAAACTCGACGCCGGCAAACTGCCCGCATCGGTGGTATTGACCGACGGCATGGGCATGACACCGCAGTTCAAGCTGTCGTCCGCGGAACGCGTGTTCGTGGGCGCCCGGATCAGCAAGAGTGGACAGGCGATTGCCCAGCCCGGTGACCTGGAAGGCGATGCCGGGGTAGTGTCCACCTCTACCCGGGATCCGATCCGCATCAGCATCGATAAGGTCCATTGATGGGCGACGCACGCCGCTACCACCCGCTTCCCTCCCCCTTCCCGATGAAGCGCGGAGGCGAACTGCACGGCGCGCGCGTGGCCTTTGAAACCTGGG
>NZ_DATHFX010000081.1:0-4483 GCF_035317885.1 Pinirhizobacter sp. | reverse complement strand
TGCTGGCCATGCCATTGGCGTAAGCCGTGGCGTCTGTCACGGAACTTCCGCCAACAACCAGCGAACCGGAGTTGCCGGAAGCCGCCGCGGCGCTGAACGTGCCATTGCCGTTGGCGTTGTTCATGAAGATGCTGCTGCCGGTATCGCCGGTGGCAATCTGCAGGCCCGAACCGATCGAGGCATACAGCTGACTTTCGGTGCCGGTATAGCTCACCGAGCCGTCGGCATTCTGGATGAACGGCGTGGACGTGCCGCTGGTGCCGCCGAACAGGGAGTCGCCGTTGCTGTCGGCTGTGTTGCCCAGCTGTAGCAACTGGTCACGGATCTGCGAGAGGTTGGTGGCGATGCTCTTGCGATCGGCATCGGCCAGGCTGCCGTTGATCGACTGCAGCGCCAGGGTTCGGGCTGAGTCAAGCAGGTTGGTAACCGAGTCTAGCGTGGTGGTTTCGGTGGACATGCGCGTATTGGCGCTGTCGATGCTGTCGGAAAACTGCTGCTGCCCCGCCATCATATGGCTGAGCGAGATCGCCTTGCCCGCGCCGGTAGGATCGTCTGATGCCACATTGATGCGCTTGCCACTGGTGACCTCGTTCTGCGAGGCGTTCACCGCGGCCTGCTGGGCCATCATCGTGGACAGCGACTGTTCGTACGACCACTGGGTTGAAATACGTATGGACATGGCCGTTACCCGATCGCGTTCATGAGGCTGGTGAAAATCGTCTGTGCCGCGGCGATGACCTGCGCGGACGCCTGGTAAGACTGCTGGTACTTCACGAGGTTGGCGCCTTCCTCGTCGATGTTCACGCCCGACACGCTCTGCTGCGCGGACACGGCCTGGTCATGCAGGGCGGTCTGCGTGGTGAGGTTGGTCGCGGCCTGGGCGCCGGCACTGCCGATCTGCGTGGTGAGATTGGCGTAGGCATCGACCACGCTCACCTTGCCACCTGACAGCACGCCGCTATCGGACAGGGCAGCCAGCTTCAGTGCATTGCCGTTGTCATTCAGGCCATTGGAATTCTTCGCCACGCCGAAACTGTCACCCGTCGCCGGCGTGCCTGTCAGGGTGACGCTCCAGCCATTGGCGGTAATCGGCTGGCCTGAAGTGTAAGCGCCACCACCGATGGTAGCGCCACCAGCATCGGTGATCGTGTAAGCCGTGGGCGAGGTAAAGCTGATCGTGGCGCCGGCGAGCACGCCGGCGTTGGCCGGATCGGTGACGTTGACCGAGCCCACCTTGGCTGCACCGGTGTTGGCTGTCGCGGCGGTAGTGGTGAGCGCTGCGGCCGCGGCAATGTTCGATGGGTCGGTCATCGCCACGCTGAGGGAACCCGCGGCATTGCGCGTGGGCTGGATCTTGAAACTGTCGCCCGCGGTCGCCGTACCGGACACGCTGAAGGTCATGCCGTCGGCGGAGTACGTGCCGTCGGGGTTGGAGGTTAGCGCTACGCTCTGGCCGCTGGTGGTCTTCAGGCCCCAGCTGGCACCGTTGTAGGTCATGATGTAGTCGGAGCTGGTGGTGGCCGACACGTCGCTGATGGTGGCGCCGATGACGGCACTGCCGGTGTTCTTCGACGATGAGGACACCGCCGGCGATCCGACGCTGAAGATCGGCGCGCCCAGGTTGCCGTTGAGATCCAGGCCCTTGCCCTGCTGCGCATTGATGCTAGAGGACAACGCCAGTGCTGCCTGGCCCAACGCGTTCTGCGCCGGGTCGAGAACCGTGGTGCGATAGTCGAGCATGGCGCCCAGGGCGCCGCCGCTCAACTTGGTGGTGATGTCGTTGCCGACGCTGTCGGTAATGTTGGTGCGGGTGGCGTCGTAAGGGTCTGGCGTGGCCTTGAGATTGAACGAGGACGGCCCGGTGACGACGGTCTGCCCCGCCGTCGTGTAGACGCTCAAGGTGCCGTCGGACTCAGACACCGTGTTGATACCCACCAGGCCCGAGAGCTGGTTCACCAGTGCGTCGCGCTGGTCGAGCAGGTCGTTGGGCATGGCGCCGTTGCCAAGCTGCTTGATCTGCTTGTTCAGCGTGGCGATCGCGGACGTGGCGTTGTTGATGCTGTCGACGGTGCTGCTGATCTGCTTGTTCACCGACGACTGCTGGGCCTGCATCTGCTGGCCCAGCGTGTTGAACATGGTGGCGGTGCTGGCCGCGTCACCGAGCAGCGACTGCCGCGCGGAACTGGTGGACGGTGCATTGGCCACGGTGCTGAAGGCGGCATAGAGCGAATCGAGCGAGCCCTGCATGTCGCCGCTTCCACTGAGCACGCTGTTGAGCGTAGTGGTGAGGTCGTTGAACGTGCTGGCGCGGGACAGGCTGCCGTTGGACGACCACATGGCCGTGGTCAGGTACTGGCTGTACGAGCGCTGCACCGAGGCCACGTCCACGCCGTTGCCGATGGTGAAGTTGCCTGCTTGCTGCGAGATGCGCTCGACCTGGGTCACCGTTTGCCGGCTGTAGCCGTCGGTGCCCGCGTTGGCAATGTTGTTGCCGACGGTGGTCAGTGCGATCTGCGCGGCGTTCAGCCCCGAGATGCCGGTAGTGAGCATATTGGCCATGGTTATTCCTTAAGACTCGCCGTTCACGGGATGGCCGCCGAAACGGACTGCTTGAGTGCTTCCAGTGCCTGGCGCATGCCATCGCTGTTGGCGATGGCTGCGACCTTGCTGGCATACGAGGGATCGGTGGCATAGCCGCCGGCGACCAGCGCCTTGGCATAACCGTAGGCGTCGTCGCCCTTGCCCACCGCCTGGGCGTAACGCGGGCTGTTGGCGATGAGGTCGGCATAGTCGGAGAACGAACCGGACGGTGATTCATAGGCACGGAACGCCGCGCGCGTGCGCACGGCCACGCCGCCTTGATATTCCACGGTAGGCACGTTCACCTTGCCGCCATCCCAGCTGGAGCCTGCCTTGATGCCGAACAGGTTGAAGCTGGAGTCGCCGTTGGTGGCCTTGGGCATGTGCTTGCCGTACTGGGTTTCAAGCGCCGCCTGGGCCAGTACCACGCGAACGGAAACGCCAAGTTTCTTGGCGGCCTCGATGGCGTGCGGAGCCAGGTCCTTGACGAACTGCTGGATATCCTGCGGCACCCACTTCTTCACCGCCGTGCCAACGGCACCGACGGAACCGGCCAGCGCCGCAACCTTGTCCTGCCAGTCGCTGCCGGTGGAAGACGCATTGGCGCCCTGGGCGGTGATCTGCTGCTCGGCGGACGTGCCGCCCAGCTGCTTGACCAGCATGTCGGCGATCCCCAAGCCCTTGCCCTTGGACAAACTCACCGACAACTGGTGGTCGTAGAGATCCGTCCACTGGTCCTGGCCCTGGCTGTCCATCAGGCCATCGGACGGCGTGGCCGCGCGCATGGATTTGAGCATCATCTGGGTAAAGATGGCTTCGAACTGCTTGGCAACCACCGGTAGCGCGGATTTCGCGTCCGCCTGTGCACTGGCGCGCAACGCGTTGAACCCGGACAGGTCTGTCCAGGTCCCGACGTTGTTCGCGGTGACGTTGCCGGCGGCCATGGCGCTAGATCACCACCAGTTCGGCATGCAGGGCTCCGGACTGCTTGAGCGCCTGCAGGATCGAAATCAGATCGCTGGGACCTGCGCCCACCTGGTTCACCGCGCGCACGATCTGGTCCAGGCTCACGCCCGGGCCGAACTTGAACATGTGCGCGCCGTCTTCGGAAATGCTGACACTGGAGTTCTGCACCACCTGGGTGGTGCCATTGGAGAAGGGACCCGGCTGGCTCACCTGCGGGTTCTCGCTGATCGTTACCTGGATCGAACCATGCGCCACGGCGGCGGCGCTCACGCGCACGTCCGAACCGATCACCACGGTGCCCGTGCGCGAATTCACCACCACGCGCGCCGGTGCATCGCCCGGGGTGACTTCCAGGCCCTGGATGGCACCGAGCCAAGCCACGCGCTGGGAAGGGTCCGCCGGGCCGCGCACGGCGATCGAACCGCCGTCCATCGGCTGCGCGGTGCCGGCGCCGTAGGTGCCGTTGATGGCCTGGGCCACGCGCGCCGCCGTGGTGAAATCGAAGGTATTGAGGTTCAGCACCACCGGGCCATCCTGGCCGAAGGTCGAGGGCACCGCGCGCTCGACGCTGGCGCCGTTCGGGATGCGGCCCGACGAGGAAATATTGATCTGCACCGACGACCCGCTCTTGCCGCTGGCGCTGGCGCCACCGACCACCACGCTGCCCTGGGCCATGCCGTAGACATTGCCGTCGGCACCGCGCATCGGGGTCATCAGCAGCTGGCCGCCGCGGATGCTCTTGGCGTTGCCGATCGAAGCCACGGTGACGTCGATCATCTGGCCAGGCTTGGAGAACGGCGGCAGGTCGGCGGTCACCATCACCGCAGCGGCGTTCTTCAGCTGCGGACGGGCATTGGCCGGCACCGAGATGCCGAACTGCTGAAGCATGTTCTCAAGGCTCTGCGTGGTGAACGGTGCCTGCGTGGTCTGGTCACCC
>NZ_DATHFX010000080.1:0-5537 GCF_035317885.1 Pinirhizobacter sp. | reverse complement strand
AAGAAGTCGATGAAGATGAGATCTGACGCTTAACCGTGACATCGCGCGGCGCTAGACTCATGCCGATGAGTCCGCCGCGCAAACCGCGCCGTCGCCCCGCGACCGCCGCCACCAGGAAAGACCCGGTCCGCAAGCCGCAAGCCGTCGCGGCATCGACCCCTGCACGCCCCGCGGACGCGACCGCAGGGGCATCGAAGGTAGTCGACTGGCTGCTGGCCCGCCTGCCTCCCGCGTGGCGCGGCAAGGCCCGGGACTATCTGGTATTGACCCGGATGGACCGGCCGATCGGCGCCTTGCTTTTGCTTTGGCCTACCTGGTGGGCGCTCTGGATCGCCGCCGGCGATTTCCCGCCGTTCGGCCCCTGGGTGATCTTTACCCTGGGCGTGTTCTTCATGCGCGCGGCGGGTTGTGCCATCAACGACTTCGCCGATCGCAAGCTCGATCCGCACGTGGCGCGCACCGCCGGGCGGCCGCTGGCGACGGGCCGGGTTACGCCACGCGAGGCGCTGGCCGTGTTCGGCGTGCTGCTGCTGGCCTCGTTCGTGCTGGTGCTGTTCACCAACCGGCTGACGATTTACCTGTCGTTCGCCGGGGCGGCGCTGGCGGCGATCTACCCCTTCACCAAGCGCTACACCAACCTGCCGCAAGTGGTGCTGGGCGCGGCCTTCGGCTGGTCGATCCCGATGGCCTTTGCCGCGGTATCCGATACGGTGCCGCCGGTGGCGTGGCTGTTGTTCCTGGCCAATATCGTGTGGTCGACGATGTACGACACCCAATACGCCATGGTCGACCGCGAGGACGACATAAAGATGGGCGCGAAGTCCACCGCCATCCTGTTCGGCGATGCGGACCTGGCCATCCTTTGGATCCTGATGGGCACCTTCGTGCTGGCCATGGTGATGGTGGGCACGCGCGCCTCGCTGGCGTGGCCGTACTGGCTGTCGATCGTTGCCACGTGCTGCCTGTTCGGCTGGCAGCAGTGGCTCACCCGCGGCCGCGAGCGCATGGCGTGCCTGGCCGCCTTCCGCCACAACAACTGGGTGGGCCTGGTGTTGTGGGTGGGCATCGTGCTGGCCCTGGCCCTGAAGTAACCGCTTCAGGCACGCGCCAGCGCCCAGGCATCGACGGTCGTGGCACCGGCGGCCAGCAAGGCCCGCGTACAGGCCTCCATGGTGGCGCCGGTGGTCATGACGTCGTCGAGGATGGCCACGTGCGGCGGCACCGGGCCGGTGACGGAAAACGCATCGCGCAGATTGCCGCGACGCGCCTGGGCATCGAGTTCGGTCTGGGCCGTGGTTCGCCGCGAGCGCCGCAGGCAACTGAGCAGGGGCAGTCGCAGATGCCGGGCCAGCGGCCGCGCCAGTTCCAGCGCCTGGTTGTAGCCACGCGTCCGAAGCCGGGAACGATGCAGGGGAACCGGGATGATCGCGTCGGGCAACGGTAGCGACGGCTCGGCGGCGCACCACATCCACGCCAGCACCTTTCCACAGGCGAGGTCGCCATGGAACTTGAAGCGCGCCTCCAGTAGATCCAGCGGCCATGCATAGCGGAACGGTACCCAGGCGCCGGACCAAGGGGGCGGCTGGCGGACACAGCCGCTACATAGCGACAGGCTGGGCGGGAGCGGCAGGCCGCAACGTTGGCAGGCGTGGTGGTTGCTAGCCATGTCGGCCAGGCAGGCCATGCAAAGGTCCATGCCGTCACCGGGTGCATGGCAAAGCAGGCAGCGGGCGGGAAGCAGGCGATCTAGCGCCGCTGTAAACCTTCTGTTGATTAGTTTGGTTGACATAAAGGGATGTCCTTTCCACACTTCTGCCTTTACCCATCCCGGAGCCGCCGATGCCTGCCACCCTCCGCAACGACTGGTCCCGCGAGGAAATCCAGGCGCTGTTCGATCTTCCTTTCGGCGAGCTGCTGCATCGCGCCCACGGCGTTCACCGTGAGCACCACGACCCGCAAGCGGTGCAGGTATCCACGCTGCTGTCGATCAAGACCGGCGGTTGCCCGGAGGACTGCGCCTATTGTCCGCAGGCCCAGCGCTACGACACGGGGGTGAAGTCCGAAAAGCTGATGAGCGTGGATGCCGTGGTGGCGCGGGCGAAAGCCGCCCGCGATGCCGGCGCCAGCCGCTTCTGCATGGGCGCCGCCTGGCGTGCACCGAAGGATCGTGACGTGGAGAAAGTGGCGCGGATCGTCACCGCGGTGAAGGCGCTGGGCCTTGAGACCTGCGCCACGCTGGGCATGCTCTCAGGCCCGCAAGCGTCCGCACTGAAGGATGCGGGGCTTGATTACTACAACCACAACCTGGACACCGCGCCAGAGTTCTACGGTGAGATCATCCACACGCGCGACTACCAGGACCGCCTGGATACGCTCACCCACGTGCGCGACGCGGGCCTTCGCACCTGTTGCGGCGGTATCGTCGGCATGGGCGAATCGCCCGATGGCCGGTCCGGCCTGCTACAGGCGCTGGCCAACTTGCCCCAGCACCCTGAATCGGTGCCGATCAACCAGCTGGTGCGGGTGCCGGGTACGCCGCTGGCCGATGCCGAGCCGCTGGATCCGTTCGACTTCGTGCGCACCATCGCCGTGGCGCGGATCCTGATGCCGGCCTCGATGGTGCGTTTGTCGGCCGGGCGCCAGCAAATGGACGATGCCGTACAGGCGCTTTGTTTCCACGCCGGGGCGAATTCGATCTTCTATGGCGAGAAACTGCTGACCACCGGCAACCCCGATGTCGAACACGACCGCCAGCTGTTCAGGCGGCTGGGTATCCACGCGATGGAGATCGCCGCCGATACGGGCACCGTGCACGCCGACATCATCGAACCCTGCGCCGCGTGAGGCCCTCACCGCTGGCCGCATTGGCTGCGGCGGCCAACAAGCGGGAAGCTGATGGCCTGTATCGGCGCCTGCGCACGGTCGAAGCGGGCGACGGGCGGCAAGCCATGGTCGACGGCCGCCGTTACCTGGTATTCGGCAGCAACGACTACCTGGGGCTGGCCCATCATCCGGATGTGGTTGCCGCGCTCGGTCGTGCGGTCCAGGCGGGGTCGGGCGCCGCGCACCTGGTCAACGGGCACACGCGTGAACACGCCGCCCTCGAGGAAACCCTGGCCGACTGGACCGGACGCGAGAAAGCCTTGCTGTTTTCCACCGGCATGATGGCCAACGCCGGTGTCATGCAGGTCTTGCTGGGATCCGTGGCCGGATCGATATCGATCCAGGACCGCCTGAACCACGCCAGCCTGATCGACGGCGCGCGCGCCGCTGGCGCCGAGCTCCGGCGTTATCCCCATGGCGATGCCGACGGCGCGGCGCGGCAACTGGCCCTGCGCCCCGGCCACGCGGCGCTGGTGTCCACCGACGGTGTCTTCAGCATGGACGGCGACATTGCACCACTGGCGGAACTGGCCGCTATTTGCCGCCGCGAGGGCGCCCTGCTGCACGTGGACGACGCACACGGCCTGGGCGTGGTCGGCCAACGTGGCGCGGGCAGCGTGGCCGCGGCGAAGCTGGATGTGGCCGACGTCCCGGTTCTGATGGGTACGCTGGGCAAGGCGCTGGGCACCTCCGGCGCGTTCGTGGCCGGCAGCGCCAGCCTGATCGAGGGGCTCGTGCAGTTCGCGCGCAGCTATATCTACACCACGGCCATGCCGCCGGCGCTGGCCGCGGCCAGCCGGGTCGCGATCGGCGTGGCCCAGGCCGCCGACGATCGCCGCGCCAGGCTTGCGAACCTTGTTTCGCGGTTCCGCGCCGGCGCCGGCCAGTTGGGCTTGGCGCTGCTGCCGTCGTCCACGCCGATCCAGCCGCTGATCCTGGGCGAGGCGAGGCTTGCCAGCGCCGTGGCCGCTGCGCTTGCGGCGGAGGGCATCCTGGCCACGGCCATCCGACCACCCACCGTACCCGTGGGCAAGGCCCGGCTGCGCCTGACTTTTTCGGCCCTGCATGAGCCGCCGGACATCGATCGCCTGCTGGACGCCCTGGACCGGGCGGTCCCCGGGACGGCACGGGACCGCGCGGTACAATAGGCGGTCATGTCCACGCTCAATATCTCCGCTTACAAGTTCGTCGGCATCGACGATGCACCGGCCTTGCGCGAACGCCTGCTCGGGCAATGCACGGCGCTGGCACTCATGGGCACGATCCTGGTGGCCCCGGAAGGCATCAACCTGTTCCTGGCCGGCCCCCGCGGGGCGATCGACGCGTTCATGGACTTCCTGCGCGCCGATCCGCGCTTCGCCGACATCGCGCCCAAGGAAAGCCATTCGGCGCTGCCGCCCTTCAGGCGCATGCGCGTGCGCCTGAAGAAGGAAATCATCACCATGCGCCACCCGCTGGTGCGGCCGGAGCTTGGGCGTGCGCCCTCGGTGCCTCCGGCAACGCTCGCCCGCTGGCTTGATAGTGGATGCGACGACGAAGGGCGCGACGTGGTGATGCTCGATACCCGCAACGATTTCGAAGTGGACCAGGGCACGTTCAGCAACGTGGTCGATTTCCGACTGGCAAGTTTCGGCGATTTCCCCGAAGCCATTGCCGCCGATCGCGAGCGTTTCGCCGGCAAGACGGTCGTATCGTTCTGCACCGGCGGCATCCGCTGTGAGAAAGCCGCCATCCACATGCAGGACATCGGCATCGACCATGTCTACCAGCTCGAAGGCGGCATCCTTAAGTATTTCGAGGAAGTCGGCGCCACGCATTTCCGTGGCGAGTGTTTCGTCTTCGACGACCGCATCGCGCTGGATCCATCGCTCCGCCCGGCGGCCAAGGCGTGAGCAAGCTTTCCATCGATGTCCAGGGCGCAGGATCCACGCCGCTGGTGATGTTGCATGGGTGGGCGATGCACGGCGGCGTATTCGATCCACTGGTCGAGCGATTGCGCGACCGCTTCACTATGTACCTGGTGGATCTTCCCGGCCACGGCCGCTCCCGCGCGTCCACGTTGCCGCTTGAGCCGTTGGCGGTTGCTCGCGCGGTGGCGTCGGCCACGCCGCCGGCAGCGTGGCTGGGCTGGTCGCTGGGCGGCCTGGTGGCACTGACCGCCGCGCTTGACCTGCCTGGGCGCGTGAATGCGCTGGTCATGGTGGACGCTTCGCCGCGCTTCGTGCGTGCCGACGACTGGCCGCATGGGAGCGATCGGAATCTCGTACGCCAACTGGCCAGCGACCTGGCTGCCGATTACCAGGCCACGCTTGAGCGGTTCATCGCCCTGGAGGCCATGGGCTCAGGTGATCCGCGCGGCGAGGCGCGGCACCTGCGGGAACGGGTGTTCTCGCGCGGCGAGCCCGATGCCCGCGTACTGATGGAAGGCATCGCCCTGCTCGAGAACACGGATCTGCGCGGGCGCCTGTCCATGCTCAGGCCGCCCAGCCTCTGGCTTGCCGGCCATCGCGACCGCGTGGTTCATCCCGCCGCCATGCAGGCGGCCGCAGCGCTGTGCGACGGCCGCTTCATCGATATTCCCCACGCGGGGCACGCTCCATTCATCGGCCATGCCGATGTCGTTGCCTCGGCCATCACGACCTTCATCGACACCT
>NZ_DATHFX010000079.1:0-20271 GCF_035317885.1 Pinirhizobacter sp. | reverse complement strand
AGCCGGACGCTGCCTGCAACGTCGACATCGTGTTCGATACAGCACGCGAGACGCCGGTGAAGGCTGCGCTGTCGAACTCGTTTGCATTCGGTGGGTTGAACGCCGTGCTTGCGCTACGGACTTAAGCGACCACTACTTCGAACGGCCGCATCATCTCGTTTGCCTCGTGTTCGGCCAGGTGGCAGTGCCAGGCATAGCGGCCGGCGTACCCGTCGAACGTCGCAACGATGCGCGTGACCATGCCTGGGTAGGCCTGCGCTACATCTTTCCAGCCCTGCTCGTGCGCGGGCGGTACCTGCGCCGGCCCGACGTAGCGGAGGGTCCTTGTCTTGACGTATTCACCCACGTCGTACGGACGGCGATCAAGGATCTGGAAGCGAACCAGGTGAAGGTGGATCGGATGGGTGTCTTCGGTGAGGTTCACCAGGCTCCACATTTCGGTGCTGCCGAGCACCGGCTTCTCCGTTACCTCATCGTGCCAGCGCTTGCCGTTAAGCAGCATCAGCATGGGCGTTGCCACGCAGTCGCTGTATTCATCCAGGGTGAGTTCGCGCGTCTTCGATGCGCTGGCCTCGGTCATGCGGGGAAGTTCACGCAGCACTTCGGGCACGCGGCTTTCGTCCTTCACTTCACCCTGCCCTACCTTGAACTGTATCAGCGGCAACGCGTCGTTCATCAGCTCCACGCTGCCCCCGCGCAGGGATGCGAAATCGACCACGATGTCCGCGCGCTCACCTGGCGCCAGGAATATCGCCTTTAGCGTTGCAGGTTTCGCCAACAGGCCCTGGTCCGAACCGATCACCTGGAACGGCCGGCCGTCTTTCAGGCGAAGGTGGTAGAAGCGGCCGTTGGCGGCGTTGAGCACGCGCAGGCGGTAGCGCCGCGGTTGTACGTCGGCACGCGGCAGGATGGCGCCGTTGACGAGCGTAAGGTTGCCGAACACTTCGGGCACCCACGGCGCATTGGCGTCACCGGAATCGGGATAGTACAGGCGGCCGTCTTCATGCAGCAGGCGGTCGGCGATCACCAGCGGGATTTCCTGCTCGCCCGAAGGAAGGCCGAGCGAAAGCTCGTGTTCGTCGCGCAACAGGTACAGGCCCGCCATGCCGGCGTACATGTTCAGCCGGTTGATGCCCATCGCATGGTCGTGGTACCAGAGCGTGGCGGCATCCTGGGCATTGGGATAATGGTGGGTGCGCGACTTGCCCGGTACGTACCAATCCTCGGGGAAGCCGTCGTCCTTGTGCGGCACCTTCGCGCCATGCAGGTGCACGATGGCGCGCACTTCGGGTTTGTCGGCCTCGGCACCGCAGATGGCATGGTCGACGGGAAGGAAATGCTTCAGCGGCAGCGCGTTCTCCCACGCCACATCGATACCCTGCCCCGTGCGTGCCTCGATGGTAGGGCCTGGATAATGCCCGCCGTACGTCCACAACGTGGTCGGCGCGAGATCGCGATGCAATTTCTGCGAGGTCTGCACCATGCGGATGCGCAGCAGCTTGCCGGCCTGTGCATGCAATGTGGGCGGGATCGGCAAGGGATCGACGAAGGGCGCAAGCTTGTTCGGGTCGACGATACCGGGCAAGTGCGAGGTATCGCCCATTGGATGCATGCACAGCTTGTTGCCCACCTTGCCACCGGGCATGGCGTGCATATCCTGCATGTCATGGGCAAAAAGCCGCGGCGGGATCACTCCCGCCGCGGCCGTCCATGCTGCCGCCCGCAAGAAGCGGCGGCGCTGGGTGGAATCAACCATGCATGCCGTTTCCGAATGGCCAGGTCGGCCAACCGGAATGATTCTTCGGCTGGCCGGTGGATTCGTCAAGGATCAGCTTGCGATCGAACAGGCGCGGAATGAAGAAGTCGAACATGTTATCCAGGCGACCGGCATGGGCGTCGGACGAGCCACCGCCGATGCGCTTGCCATTGAGCCAGTTGTCTTCGACGAAGCGGGTAATCGAGCTCTGGTCGGTCTGCGTGTGATCCACATGGTTCTCGCGGGCCCACGGCGACACCACCAGCAGCGGCAGGCGCGGACCGAAGCCGCAACGACCCTGCGCCGGCTTGCCGTCGATACCCGGCAGCGTGGCCCGGCCATTGCAGATGCCGGCGCCGTTCACGGCATCGGTGCTGCCTTTGGAGGCATTCACTTGCGGCGGATCCTGGTGGTCGTACCAGCCGTCGGAGTCGTCATAGGCGATCACCACGGCCGTGTCCTTCCACTCGCCGCTCTGCTGCAGGGCGTTGATCACGTGCACCACGAAGGTCTGTTCGTCCAGAGGATCGGAATAACCGGCATGGCCGTCCTGATAGGCCGGCGCCTTCAGGAAACTCACCGCCGGCATGTTGCCGGCATCGACGGCGGCGTAGAAATCGTCGATGTCGTAGTTGTGGTTGGCAGCGTCAGTCTTGCCGATCATCGCCACCGACGAGGGACGGGCGTGGGTCGGGTTGGCCGTGGACGGGTAATACTGGAACGGCGAGTGATGCGGGCTGTAGTCGTTCGACGTGGTGTTGGTCACCGTGGAGAGCGTGCGGCGGCCGCAGCCAGTGCTGCCATCGGGATTGGTGCGCGTGGTGTCGAAACCGCCCTGGAACCAGCCCCAGGTGATGTTCTTCGCATTGAGCAGGTCGCCGATGTTCTCACCACCCATCGTCACCTGGTTCGCCGTGGGCGATGAGCAGATGTCGCCGATCGGGTCCGGGTCGCCGATCATGGTCAACCCGCCATTGCCATCGTCGGTCTCGGCGCCGGTGCCGTTGAGCGTGTCAATCACGCCGTTGGTCTGGCCGGAAATCAAATTCACCGCGCCAGGAGACGACGGGCCGAACGTGGTGCCGTAGCTGTTGTCGTTCAGGGCGAAGCTCTGTGCGTAATTCCACAGGGCGGTGATGGTATTGCCATCGTAGTAGCCCATCACCTGGCCCTTGCCTTCCTCGGACGCATCGCCGCCGGGAAGTGCTTCGCCGTGGCCGGTGAACAGCGGGAACAAGTCCATCTTGCCGCCGTTGAAAGCTTTTTGTTCGTCGGTGTAGCCGTGGTCCTGGTCGGCCGTCGCGGCCTGCGCGCGCTCCAGGCGGAATGGATTGATCGCGGCGTCGGCGTTAAGCGGGTTGGCAGCGTTGGGGTTCTTGGTCAACAGGCGCCTGGACAGGCCATTGACGTCGGGCGTGAACGGGCGGGCATAGAACGCCGGCTCGCCCTTCGGATTGGCGGCATACGGATAGGTGCCGAAGTAGTGATCGAAGGAGACATTTTCCTGGAAGATCACGACCAGGTGCTTGATCGGGGTGGCGGTACGCGGCTCGTTACCGTGGCCGCCCCAACCGAAACCGAGACCGGCGCTTTGCGCCTGTGCGGGAACGGCGATCGGCTGCTGCGCGGCAGCGATCGAGGCGGCGGACAGGGTGAGCACGCAGGCGATGCCCACGGCCAATGACTTACGCATGACGAAGGTCCTCCAAGGAAGTTTGGCCCAGTTGCTATGGACCGCATCCCCTGTCATGCGGCCCCTATGAGCCTAAACACCTGTTATGACAGGTAGGTAACAGTCCCGTGCCAGCGTCGGGCGCTTATGTGTCAGTTTCGATACTGGCTGGGGGCCATGCCCAGCAAGCGCTTGAACATGGTGGAAAACGCCGCAGGGCTTTCGTAACCCAGGTCCAGCGCAATGGCGGTGACGGGCTGGCCCGCCGCCAGTCTCGGCAACGCCACCAACAGGCAGGCCTGCTGTCGCCACTCGCCGAAGCTCATGCCCGTCTCCCTCCGGAACGCCCGGGTGAAGGCGCGGCGGCCCATACCCAGTGCATGGCTCCATTGCTCGATGGTGTCGTGCGGCGCGGGTGATTCAAGGAAGGCGTGGCACTTGCGCGCAATGGCCGGCGCGGTCGGAAACGGCACCGACAGCGGAATCACCGGGGCACGGGCGAGTTCGGCCACCAGCAAGGTCATCAGTTGCCCGTCGCGCCCGTCCAGGTCGTATTCCCTGGGCAGTTCACAGGCCTCGACCAGCAGGCTTCGCAGCAAGGGCGACACACCCAGCACGCGGCACTCGTTCCCCAAGGTCGTGGCAACAGAAGTATCGACCATCACGCTGCGCGTACTAACTGCACCGACCATGCGAACGGCATGCGCGGTGCCTGCCGGTATCCATACGGCACGCTCGGGCGGTGCCACCCAGGCGCCGGCCGGTGTACTGGCCACGACCACGCCGCTGGCGGCGTAGAGCAATTGGCCGCGGCGATGGGTATGAGGAGCAAGTTCATGCGAAGGCGGGAAGTCGTTCTTCACCGCCACCACCGGACGGGGCACGCCGTCAAAATCGTTAGGGTCGGTCCGGGTAAAAAGCATTGTCCCACTCGCACATATGAATGGCCTATCCGAGGATGCGGGACGGCTTAGGCGAGCATATGCTTATCAGGTCAGCTCAGGAACCCCCGCCATGTCCACCCCTATTGCGGAGCAGCCGCTCGCCCCGCCCGTGCCCGTTGCCGCCGAATCCATCATCACTCCGCCCACGGTGGCCGCAACCGCCGTGGGAGCGGCCAGCAAGACTGTCTTCAGTGTGATACTGGCCATAAGCTTCTGTCATCTGCTCAACGACATGATGCAGTCGCTGCTGCCGGCCATTTATCCCAACCTGAAAAGCGGCTTGCACCTGGACTTCGGCCAGATCGGCATGATCACCCTGGCCTACCAACTCACAGCGTCCATCCTGCAGCCGTTGGTGGGCCTGTATGCGGACAAGCGTCCGACGCCCCTGGCCTTGCCGGGCGGCACGTTGTTCTCGTTGGCGGGACTGCTGGTGCTGTCGGCCGCCCATGCGTATCCGATGGTGCTTTTCGGTGCCTGCCTTTTGGGGCTGGGCTCGTCGGTGTTCCATCCGGAGTCGTCTCGCGTGGCGCGCATGGCCGCGGGCGGCCGGCACGGCCTGGCGCAGTCGCTGTTCCAGGTAGGCGGCAATGCCGGATCCGCGCTGGGGCCGCTGGCCGCCGCGGTGGTTGTTGTGCGCTGGGGCCAATCCAGTGTGGCCTTCTTCGCCGTGCTGGCATTGCTTTCGTGCGGCATCCTGTGGAACGTGGGCACCTGGTACAAGCACCACGGCCTGGAGCGCCTGAAGAAAAGTGCCACGCGTCGCGAAGGCGTGCTTGAGTTGCCCAAGCGCGAAGCGATGCGCGGCATTGCCATCCTGCTGACGTTGATCTTCTCCAAGTACGTATACCTGGCAAGCCTCACCAGCTACTTCACCTTCTACCTCATCCACCGTTTTTCGGTATCGGTGGAAGTGGCGCAGCTGCATCTGTTTGCCTTCCTGGCCGCGGTGGCCGTGGGCACGGTGGCCGGTGGCCCGATCGGCGACCGTTTCGGCCGCAAGTACGTGATCTGGTTTTCGATCCTGGGCGTGCTGCCATTCACCCTGTTGCTGCCGCACGTGAACCTGTTCTGGACCATGCCGCTGACCATCGTGATCGGCCTGCTGCTGGCCTCGGCCTTCCCGGCGATCGTGGTGTTCGCCCAGGAACTGGTCCCGGGCAAGATCGGCATGATCTCGGGCCTGTTCTTCGGCTTCTCGTTCGGCATGGGCGGCCTGGGCGCCGCGGTGCTGGGTGAAGTGGCCGACGTGTGGGGCATTGAGACGGTCTATGCGATCTGTGCGTTCCTGCCGGCGATTGGATTGTTGGCGGCCTTCCTGCCCAATCTTCGCCAAAAGTCGGCGACGTGAAGTGGCCGACTGGCTGACCGGCGCATCGCCGGTCAGCCCGTGCTGGCCTTGCCAAGGCCCCTGGCTGCAAACCGGTTGATGATAGAGGCCGCCCTGCGGATCGAATCGCCATCCACAAGGTTGCTGGTAACGAAGCGCAACTGGGTAGATGTCCAGGCCAGCGAGAGCACGCCAGCCTCCATGAGCTCGCTCGCCAGGCGCGATGCATCAGGCACAGTGAGGAAAACCATGTTGGTCTGCGCTTCGTGGGGCTGCGTCCAGGAAGGATCCAGCAACCGGGACAACACGCGTGCGTTGTCATTGTCCGCCGCCAGGCGATCGCGCCAACCGGCAAGGCGCTTCAATGCAATGGCCGCCATCAGTCCCGCCTGGTGCATCGCGCCGCCGTGCCATTTTCGGAACTTCCTGGCATCGCGAACGTGATGCGCTGAACCCATCAGCATGGAACCGAACGGCGCACCCAGCCCCTTGGCGAAGCACAGGGTGACCATGTCGCACTGGGCCGCATAGGCATCGGGCTGTAGACCTGTCGCGGCGCAGGCATTGAGCAGGCGGGCGCCGTCAATGAAAAGTGACAGTCCGCGCTCGCGACAAAGCCGCGAGATGTCGACGAGCTCGTCGAACGGGAACACCGTGCCACCATGGGCGTTGATGCTGTTTTCCACCGCCACCACCCGTGGCTCGGCATAGACCGGTCCCCACCGCGCCTTTTCGTCGATGGCTTGCTCGATGTCCTGCCGCCGCAGGATGCCATCAGCGGGACGCAACGGATTGAGCACGATGCCGCTGCAGGCGGCAACCTGGGACGATTCGAAGAAATTGATGTGATAGCCCGCGGCGGTGATGACTTCATCGCCCATCGCCGCGAGTACGCGCAACGCCACCTGGTTGCTCATCGTCCCCGAGGGCATGAAGATCGCCGCCTCCTTGGCGAACATTCTCGCGCAGTAGACTTCCAGCTCGGTGACGTAGGGATCCTCGTCGAAGCCACTGTCGCCCACCCTGGCAAGGTCGATGTGGTCCAGGTCGTCCCGGGTGAATCGCGACAACGTATCACTGCGAAGGTCGATCACCCCTTCCATGGCATGTTTCGGGCGCATCTAGGCGATGTCCAGCTTGAACTGGCCAACGGCTTCGCTGGCGTGGCGCATCGAATCATGGGCCGTCGCGCCCACCGCAAGGGCAAAGCCCAGGAAATCATGATTGGTAAGGAGAGGAGCGACTTCTCGCGGCACGCTCACGGTGACCTCGGCCGACTGGACGAAGGGCATGCCACGAACGGCCTGCAGGCCGTCGATGGAGCGCAGCGTGCCGAGCTGGTGAGCCACCAGGAACTCGATGGTAGCCGCGCGCGCAGGTACAAGCGGGCAGTCCGGCAGCTGTAGATGGTCACCGGCCGCCTGTGCGATGACGTAGGCCACCGGGTCGAAGCCAGTGGCCACGGTGATGAGCTCGGTCAACCTGGCTCCTGCCAGGCGCGGGTTGATCTCGAGCAGTTGCGGCCCATCAGGCCCCAGGCGGAACTCCACATGGGCCCCGCCGAAATCCAGGCCCGATGCCCGGAGCCAGGCGAGCACCTCGTGGTGAATGCCAGCGGCCACCGCATCGTCCACATCGGCCGGAAAGGTAAGCGATACTTCCGACGCGCCGATAGGCCCGGCGTTGCGACGACTGCTGAGGCCGAGGATGGCCCAGCCATTGTTCGTCCATATCGCCTCGGCGCTCATCTCGGTACCTTCGAGGAAGCGCTCGACCACGGCCTTGCGCGCCAGGCGAAAGCCGCGCTTGTTCACTGCCATGCCAAGGACGTCGCGCAACGCGCGGACGAAGCCGGCATCGTCGTCGGCGCGATGGACGCCCACGCTGCCGCTATCGTCGACCGGCTTGACGATGCATGGATAGCCAACCGGCGATGTGGTGGCCGTGATCTCGTCGAGCACGGCGAAGCCTGGACCGGGCAAGCCGGCTTCGCGCAACCAGGCACGCATCAGGTCCTTCCGCCGCCCGCGTTTCAACGCGTCGATGTCACCATGTGGCAGGCCAAGCATGCGTGCATACTCGGCGGCCGGGATCAGATGGTAGTCGCCGAAAGCCACCACACCGTCGATTCGCCGCTCGCCCACCGCCTCGCGGATGCAGGCGGCCGAGTAGGTATTGCGCGCGGTGACGATCTCGTCGGCGGCCGACAGCGGGTCGACGCCGGCGTTGCCACCGAACGCGCGATAGAAGCCAGGATTGGTACAGACGAACACAACCCTGTAGCCCAGTGACTTGGCAACCTGAAGCGCCCGGAGACCATGGGCATTGGCGTTGCTTTCGATAAAGGCGATGGTTTTCATGCGATGCATCCTTGCGTGGTGTTCAGTTGAGCCAGGTCGTGTCATTCGGCGTAGCGCGGCCTGAGGTTGACGTAGCGCATGCCCAGGCCCGCCAAGGTGACGAGCAGGCACGTAACCAGGATGGGGTACGACCAGGGCACGCTCCCCTGGTGATCGACCCCGGCGTAGTAATAGATGCTCAGTGCCCCACCGGACGCCTCGAAAAGCCCCCAGGACAGGCCAGCGATGGTGTATCCCTCGACCAGGTGGCGTTGTCCAAAAACGGACGCCGTCCAGGTGTCCAGGAGCGGAGCCCACAGCAGTTCGGACAGGGTGAAAATGACGATGGCGGCGAACAGCACCGGCCACAACGCGCCGTGGGTCGCCATCAGACCCACCAACGCGACCACCATCAGGACCGCGCTGCCAGCGAATACACGACACGGGCCCAGCGGGCCGCCAAGCAACGGCTGGACCGCCCGCAATGCCTTGCCCTGGAACGTTACGATGAGGGCCGCGTTGATCGCGAAGAACGCGCCGATGAAGGCCTGCGCTGCCGTGCCGATCGCGTAGACGGGCAAGGCAGTGAAGAACTGGGCGTAGCCAAGCCAGATAGTGGCAGTGACTGCCAGGAAAGCCGCCTTTACCTTCCAATGCCCGAGCAAGTCCCGAACCGACCACGACATGCCGCCATTCCGCACCACATCCATTGGCAATCCACGCGAACAGGCGGCCGCCAACCCGAACAGCAGCAATGAAATGATGGCGAAGCCGTCGGGCACGGCGTCCATTTGCACCGACCCGGCAACCGCCCCAAGCGCCGCGCCACCGTTGATCGCCCGGTTCAGCTTGCCAAATTCATGGACCCGACGTTCCTTCCCGGCGTGACTGGCGATGAACGCCTTGGTCAGTACGTTTCCCACTGAGGTCGCCACGCCATTGAGGGCGAGCAACGCAACCAGGCACGGCACCGTGGTCATGCCGATGAAGGCTGATCCGATAAGTAGCGCCAATGTTGCCGCGGCGACGAGATGGCAGGCCAGCAGCGCGTTGGCGCGGCCGACCAGCTGCATTGCAGGCCGGCTGAATACCCCGCCCGCCCGCAGTGCAAAGATGTGCAAGCCGACCACCGTACCGATGACACCAGCACCATAAGCCTGCCCACCCATCATCCAGATCGGCAGGTAGGGCAGGAACGCGTACGATGCCGCACTGCTGCAACCGCGGGCCAGGACGGCCTGGTCGATCTCTTTCATGACATCGCTCGGTCGGTGACCACCGCTGCAGGGCGAGACAACGTAAGGCAACCGCCGATGCGAGGACTATCGGCGTCGGGCAGCAATGACTAGCGCCGTCGCCTACAGCGTGTAGGCGAAACGACCAGGAAGGCGAGGAACCTCTTGTGTCCGGGCGGCGATGAATTCAACAGCAACCGACGGGAGGACTTCTTCTTCTTCGACTTCGTACACTGCAGGCATGCCCAACGGACCTGCTTCATGAACGCCAAGCCGCATTCACCAGCCAACGTGCTCCTGGAAGTCCCCGACATCGCCACGCAGGTCGGCGCACAGGGTTATGCCGTGCTCCCTGGCCTGCTGTCGCCAGCGTATTGCCAGGAGCTATCGCGCATGTACGCGGATGGCAGCCACTTTCGAAGCCGGGTGGTGATGCAACGCCACGGATTCGGCCGCGGGGAATACCAGTATTTCAATTATCCCCTGCCCTCCCTCGTGCAACAGTTGCGGACGAGCCTGTACCCGCAGCTGGCTGACGTGGCCAATCGATGGAACCAGGCCCTGGGCGTTGAATCGCGCTTCCCGGCGGATCATGCCCACTACCTGGAACGTTGCCACGCCGCCGGCCAGCGACGGCCCACACCGCTGCTGTTGCAATACTCCGAAGGCGACTACAACTGCCTGCACCAGGATATCTACGGCGAGCTGGTATTCCCGCTGCAGGTAGCCGTGCTGTTGTCCGAGCCTGGCGTGGACTTCACCGGAGGCGAGTTCGTGCTGACCGAGCAACGGCCGCGCATGCAGTCACGGGCGGAAGTGGTGCCCTTGCGCAAGGGCGATGCGGTGGTGTTCCCGGTGAACGAACGCCCCGTGCAGGGTGCGCGGGGCGTCTACCGGGTGAAGATGCGCCATGGCGTGAGCCGGTTGCGTTCGGGCCACCGGCACACGCTGGGCATCATCTTCCACGATGCCGCTTAAGTGCGCATCACGCTTTTGCGCGCTCGGGGAGCTTCCAGTCCGGGCGGATGAAGTGGCAGGTATAGCCCGTGGGGTAATGCACCAGGTAATCCTGGTGCTCGGGTTCGGCCTGCCAGAAGTCCCCCGCGGGCGCCACTTCGGTCACGACCTTGCCCGGCCACAGAGCCGAGGCATCCACGTCGGCGATGGTGTCTTCGGCCACGCGCTTCTGCTCATCGGATGTGTAATAGATGCCTGACCGGTACGACGTGCCGCGGTCGTTGCCCTGGCGGTCGAGCGTGCTCGGGTCGTGGATCTGGAAGAAGAACTCCAGGATCTTCCGGTAGCTGGTGACCGAAGGATCGAAAATGATCTCGATGCCTTCGGCGTGCGAGCCATGGTTGCGATAGGTGGCGTTCTTCACGTCGCCGCCGGTATAGCCCACGCGCGTGGAGACCACCCCCGGCTGGTGCCGGATGAGATCCTGCATGCCCCAGAAGCAGCCTCCGGCAAGCACGGCGCGTTCGGTAGTGGCGGTCATGGTAGTTCTCCTTGCTTTATGAAGACGGACAGTTGTTACGGCTGTTATCGGAAATTCCCGAGATCACCCAGCGCTGGTTATCGCGCACGAGGTTGATCACGTCGGTCCCGCAATGGACCACCTTGCCGTTGAGCAGGAACTCGTAGGGCGCCCATACCATGGCGATGTCGTCGTCGATGCGGATCAACGGATCGTGGATGCGTTCCTCGATGCGGTCCTTCGAGGGCTTGATATGGTCAGCGAACTGGGCGAGTGTCATGCGCACCACCTTGCCCCCGCGGAGCAAGGCCACGCTACCCTCCGGCTGTACTTCAGCCAGGATGGCGTTCTTGTCGTAGCGGCCCATGCCGTCGAAGAGCGCCTGGATCGGCGCCAGCACTGCCTGCTCGGTGGGCGTGGCGGCCATGGCAAGCGTGGGTGCGACGGCGACGGTGGACAGGCAGGACAGCACAAGGTTTCGGGCGACTCGGTGCATGGCGGCAACTTCCTTTTGTGGGGATACAAGGCGTCCTGCCAACTAGACCACTGTGTAAGGTCCAAGTCGAGCCAAAACAAGCCCGGGTCGACCCTTCACGCCGGCTTGGCCTATGCTTGGCGTTCGACCGCAAAGGGATGCAATCCGATGGGACAGCCCGTTGTCCGCCGCTACCTGACTGTCATCGCCGCAGGGCTCATCCTGACCCTGCTCGCCGCCCCGCCCATCCGTGCCGACCCCACGGCCCGTGGCGTGGATGGCGGAATTTCCGTAACCAGGGAACGGCAAACCATCACCCTGCGGCCGGTAGCCGCCAACGTGCTGCAAGTGCACGTAAGCCAGGCCGGTGCCCCACCCCCGCCTGCGGCCTTCGTGATCGACCCGCATTCGCAGCCCAAGCCGGTCACACCGGACAAGCTGGAAGACACCGCCCAGGCCGTGGCGCTCAGGGCACCCGGGTTCGTCGCCCGCTGGGACAAGGCCACCGGCACGCTTAATCTGACCACGCCTGCAGGCCAGCCACTACTGACCCAGGCCGACACCGCGTCGCTGGCCTCAGGCCGCATCGTGCTCACGCATGCGGCCTCGGATCCCATCTATGGCATCCGCGGCTACTTCGCCACGGAGCCTTCGCAAGCCGGGCTGCTGCGCCACGGCGTGCAGGTGGCCAAATCCGGCGAGCAGGGCTACGCCGGCGCACCGTTCGCCTGGAGTACGGCTGGCTTCGGCGTGCTGGTGGATGCGCGGCCCGCGCGCTTCAACCTCGACGGCGGCACGCTGACAGTCGACGGATTTCCCAGCAGCGACTTCACCTATTACCTGATCACCGGCACGCCCCCGGAGATCTTTTCCGCACTGTCGCGGCTCAGCGGCCCGGCGCCGATCTTTCCGAAATGGGCGATGGGCTTCATCAACAGCCAGTTCGGCATCGACCAGGCGGAACTGCTCGACATCGTCAAGACCTACCGGCAGAAGCAGATCCCGATCGACAACATGACTCTGGACTTCGACTGGAAGGGCTGGAGCGAGGACAACTACGGCGAGTTCCGCTGGAACGACAGGAAGTTCCCCGATGGTCCCAGTGGCCGGCTGAAGACGCAGCTCGACGCCCAGGGCATCAAGCTTGCCGGCATCATGAAGCCGCGCATCCTGGTGGACAGCGTGCAGGGCCGCTACGCCACCGACCACCACCTGTGGTTCGACGCCAAGCCCGCGCTGGGCGATTACTTCTCGCTCAAGATGGTGCGCGACCTCGACTTCAACAAGCCCGACACCCGCCGGTGGTTTTTCAACGACACGCTCAAGCACTCCTTCGATACCGGCATCGTGGGCTGGTGGAACGACGAAGCCGACGATACGGGCGACGACTACCAGTTCATGAACATGCAGCGCAGCCTCTACGAAGGCCAGCGGGCGTATTCGAAGCTACGCGTATGGTCACTGAACCGGAATTTCTACCTGGGCTCGCAGCGCTATGCCTATGGCATGTGGTCGGGCGACATCGACACCGGCTTTGACAGCATGGCCAGCCAGCGCGAGCGGATGCTCAGCGCCATCAGCCTGGGCGAATGGAAATGGGGCATGGATGGCGGTGGCTTCGTCGGCCGTCCTTCGGATGAGAATTACGCCCGCTGGATCGAGTTCGGCGCCTTCACGCCGATCTTCCGCGTGCATGGGTCGCTGGCCGAGAAACGCCAGCCCTGGCGCTATGGCCCCGTGGCGGAAGTGGCAGCGACCCGGGCCATCCGGCTGCGTTATGCGCTCATCCCGTATATCTACTCGTACGAGCACGCCACCTACGATTCCGGCGTGGGCCTGGTACGGCCCCTGCCCTTCGAGTTCCCCACCGATGCCAACGTGCGCAACGCCGTGGACAGCTGGATGTTCGGGCAGTACCTCCTGGTATCGCCGGTGGTGACAGGCGGCCAGATAGGCAAGCAGGTGTACCTGCCCAAAGGCCGCTGGACAGGCTACTTCGACGGCAAGGAGTACGAAGGCGGCCGATCCGTGAACCTGTCCGTCGATGCCAAGAACTGGAGCGACATCCCGCTGTTCATCCGCGAAGGAGCGATCATTCCCAGCCAGGCGCCGGTGCAGTACGTCGGACAAACACCGCTGCTGACGGTGAACGTCGACGTGTTCCCCGCCGATGGCGAGTCGCATTTCAATTACTACGACGACAACGGCACGAACTACAACTACGAGAAAGGCGAGTATTTCGCCCAGACACTCTCCACCCACCGAAGCGGCAAGGGCGCAGTGTTCACCACGGGGCCGCGGTCGGGCAAATACAAGCTGCCGCTGAAGTACTACCTGGTAAAAATGCATGGCGTAACGGGCAAGTCCGTGGCGGGCGTGGCCCAACGCAAGGATGAAGATGCGCTGCGTGCCACCGATGGGCCGGGCTGGGCAACTGGCAAGGACACCTATGGCGAAGTCACCTATCTGAAACTGCCTGCCGGGCACCCAGGCTCGTGGGCAGTGCAGCCATGAGTGCTACCCGGATGGTGTTTGCGGTCGTGCTGGCACTGCTCGCTGGGCACGACATCACCGCCCTGGCCGCTGACACCGCCGCGGCACCGACACCCAAGCCCACCAAGCTGCAGACAGACGAACTTCACCAGGCGCTGGAACAGGCGCCGGTGCCGGAGAACCTCAAGGGCTCGTGGCAAGAAGCGGAGCCTGCCATTGAGGCGGTGGTTTCGTTCCTTGCCTGCTACCCGGGATGGGATGCGTGGACACACCTGGCCCAGTACCAGGTACCGGGTTTCAGCGGCAGCACCTATTACCTTTCCGCGATCAGCTCCACGCGCTATCACGACCCTGGCAAATGCATGTCGATCCGTCACATCCACTCAGTGAAACAACGTCCCGATGGCACGTTGACCTTCCGCGTGCTGTTCTACGACGTCGACAGCAACGAGGAGGCCGACCGCACCTTCGGGATGTTGCGGCAGGCGAACAGCTCATGGCTGTTCGCCCGCGGCGGTTTCTAATGCCTCATAGCTTCACCCTGACACCCACGGTATAGAAACGCCCTACCGCGCCTGGCTGGGCATAGGTGGGGTTGTAGTTCAACGCGGCGTAGTTCAGCGTATCGATCGGCGCCTTCTTGTCGAAGGCATTGAGCACCGATCCGGTCAGGCTGATCTTCGGCGTGATGTCGTAGCTTCCGGTCAGGTCGAACGTGGTGAACGATGACATCCGGCAACTCGGCGGGAAATTCTCTCCCGTGATGGTATTGGTCGAGAAACATCCTTCGGTGACATCCGGCGCGGTGAGCTTCAGCCCGCTGGTGTAATAGAGCGTGCCGGTGATGGTGGCCTTGCCGAAGGTCACGCTGTTGGACCACGAGCCACGGTAGCGCGGCGTGCCGGCACCGGAGGAAACACCGTACGGCCCGTGCGTTCCCACGAATTGCTCCTTGGTGCCGTCCTGCAAGGTCAGCGTCCAGCTGATGATCTTGGTCAGATTCAAGTCCGAATCCCAGTGCAGCGCGCCCCAATCGGCGTTGGCATGAAGATTCACGTCGACACCCTTGGTCTTGAGCGAGTTCTGGTTCACATAGGGGGCATCCACCACGATCGGCCGCGGCAGCGCATCGGGTGCGGCTGGGTCCGGGACATCCGCCACGATGGACGATCCCGTGGGCAACGGCTCGCCGGCAAAGTAAGCGTCCAGCACCGCATTCGGATCCTGCTGGGCGATCACCCCGGTCTTCTTGATCTGGTAGTAATCCACCGAAGCGCTGAAGCGGTCCCAGGGTTGTAGCAACACACCCAGGGTGAAGCTCTTGGATTTCTCCGGCTGGATGCGTGGATTGGCCGAAGTGAGGAACGCCAGCGGATAGGGTTGCACGTACCCGCTGCCGCCGTGGGCGTCCTGGAAATCCGCTGGCGGGGTAAAGGTGGCGAAACCCTCAGCCGCGCTCGAGCCGTTCTCGGCGAAGCTTGGCGCGCGGAATCCCTTCGACCATGTGCCACGGACGGCGATCTGGTCGATCGGTTTCCACTTGATGCCGACCTTGGGCGAGAAATTGCTGCCGAAGTCGGAGTAACGGTCGAAGCGGCCGGAGGCATCCACCTCGAGGCTCTCCAGGAACGGCGCATCCAGTTCAAGGTAGGCGCCACGCACCACGCGGTGGCCTTGCGTGTGCGCCACGCCCAGGCCTAGCGCCGCCAGGTTCGGATTCAGGTCCGGATCGTCCTGGCGCTCCTTGCGCAGGTCGATGCCGGTGGCAAGGCCCAATGCGCCGCCGCCAAGGTCAGCCAGCGTACGTGACGCCCGGAAGTCGAGCGACTGCAGGTCGCTGGTGGAGGTCTTGCTAAGGACCGGGGCCAGCGCAGCGCGCAACGCCTGGGAATTGGCGCCGGGGTTGGCGAAATTGTAGGCGCCGGTATTGATGTCGTTGATGAGGGCTGCGTAGTTGAGGAAGCCGATGTTGTCGACGTCGAGCGAGGTGTGGTTCAACACCAACGCACTGTCGTAGTCCCACTCGCCCCAGCGTCCATGCACGCCCCCGACGATCCGCAGGTTGTGGTTGTCGTTCTTCGCACCGCCGGGAATATCGGGGAAGGCAAAGTTGATCAGGGCCACGTTCCCGGCCGCCGCGAACGGGTTGTACGGGTTCAGCCGGCCATCGCTCAAGGTCACGGGCAAGGCAATGGCGTTGGTGTTGGTCGGCTGGCTGGTCTGGATCTGTGCCGGCACGGCGCGCACGATGGTCTTGGTGTCGTAGTAGCTGGCGCCGATGTAAGCCGTGGTGTCGTCGGAAATCCGGATTGTCAGGCGGCCGTACACGCCCGTCCGCTTCATTTCCGGCTGGATCTGCCCGAACAGGGCCTGGTTCTGCGCGCAGTAACTGCCGGGATTGGACGGATCGTTGCTGACCAGCGTGCCACCCGGGCCGCATGGCACCAGCGGCTGGGCCACAGCGCCCGGAAGCGGAACGCCGGTGGTGATGTCGCCGGGGGTGCCCAGCGTGCCGGGCGTCACGGTGCCCCAGAATGAACCTGAGTTCTGTGACGGCTGGCCGGCGGTGAGGTTGTTGCCGCCGATGCGGCTCAAGTCTGCCGTGTTGAAGGGGAAGCCGCGCTGGCCCACGCCAATGGCATCGTCCTTCTGGTATTCCACGCTCACGTAGGCGTTGTAGCCATCATCTTTGAGGCTGCCCGTGCCCATCAGTGCCGTGGCGCGGCGCGTGGTGCCGCCGCCGTGTTGCGAGGTACCCACGTCCGCCGTGGCGTCCACGCCAGTGAAGGTGGGCTTCAGGATGATATTCACGACGCCGGCAATGGCATCGGCGCCGTACAGCGACGACGCGCCGTCCTTCAGCACGTCGATGCGTTCGATGGCGTTGGAGGGGATGGTGTTGAGATCGACGAAGGAACGCTGGCCATCGTCAGCCAGGGCATAACTTGCCGCACGCCGGCCGTCGATCAGCACCAGGGTGGAGTTCACCGTAAGACCGCGAAGCGCAACACCCGATGAGCCTGCGGCGAAACCGGCGGTGAATGCCGCGGGGATCGAACCGCTATTGTCGGCCGACACGGCGCGGACCACATCCGATACGGTGGTAAGGCCGCTTTTTCGGATCTGGTCGGCGGTAATCACCGTCACCGGCGAAGGCGTTTCGGCATCGATGCGCGGCAAGGCCGAGCCGGTCACGGTGATGGCCGCGAGCTCCGTCGTTTGGGGGGGCTGCGGTCCTGTGGGGGAGCCTTGGCCCGGTGGATTGGCTTGTTGTGCGTAGGCTGCCAACGGGGAGATGGCGGCCAGCAGCGCGGTCGCAAGGGTGCGACGACGCAGCGCACGGGCGTGCGTTAGGGTATGCATGTGCGATCTCCGAGGCCTGTAGGGGAGTAAGGCGGACGACGATCAGGAGCGCCGCGGCAAAGCGGCACGGGTCAAGCCGTGTGGGCGGCTATAACCAGGTGCAGTAAGGTACGTTCATAGTGACGCTCCGACATTGCACGGCCGCGCGTTCCACGGTTGTGGCAGTGCTGTACGAAACGAAGCCACGCCTTCCTCGTGGCCTGCCACATGCCGGTTGGGGAAGACCGATGCGCATGCGGGCAATTGCGACGCTACTCCGCTATTTCGGCGAATACAACAATTTTTTACGGACGGCTTTACGGCCATCAAGCCTATGCCCCGGACGCCCCGGGGAGCTAGAAGGAAAGAACCTGGGAAAGGCCGGATACACCATTCTCGTCGAACGCTTCCACCGCCACCACGTAGTGGACGCCCGTGTTGAGCGAGCGCAGGGTAAGCGTGGTGGGCTGGTCGGCGAAACGCTGGTAGGTCCAGTGCAGGCGGTCGGCCTTCAGGCCCCAGCGGACGTTGTACCCCACCGCACCGGGCACGGGCTTCCACGCGATGTCCGCGTCGCGCGTGTCCGCATGGCGATGGGCCGACACCAGCACCGGCGCCGCGGGCGATCCGCCGTCGGCACGGCCGAAGACGCGCAGGTCCGCGATGGCGAGGTTCTTCGCGCCCACATGCTGGTGCACATAGCGGACGAACCGGACCCGGGCCGCCTGCGCCAGTTCCACATAGGCATTGGCGTGGTCGCGGTTTTCCTTCGACCAGTCGGCAAGCGGCTTCCAGGACTCACCGTCAAGGGATCCCTCCAGCCTGAATTGGGTGATGAGATCGGGCGCATCGCCGAATCGGCCAGCCTGGTAATCGGCATAGTTCACCTGCACGGCGCGAACTGTGCGGGGGCCGCCAAGATCGACGGTAAGCGTCTGCCCGGGCGTGTTGCGCGGGGCTACCCAGAAGGTACGGGGATCTTCGTCGGTGACGGTGGCAGGATCGTGCCCGGCAAGGCTTCCCGACGCTGAAGCGGCCTTGCGATAAGAAAGCAGCATCCAGCCTGCGAAGGTGCTTTCGCCTTCGCGCAAGGCGTGGTCGGGCATCACCTGGGGGAAATCGCCAAAGCGGGTGTCCACCCACATCTGGCCATCGGCATGAAAGCCCGCGGGGAACATGTCGATGCGGCGCTCGAAACGCCAGTTGATACCGATCCACGCCGTGCCGGTATTCCAGTAGTTGCCATATGCATCCTGGAAGGTCGACCCATGCCCCGCCCCGGTAACGAACCCGCCAGGCTTGTAGCCCAGCGGGTTGTAGGGAGCGTAGGTGAACGGCCCCAGCGGACCCTTGCCGGTGTAGACGCCCGTGGCATACACGTTGTACTCGGTGCCGGGCGCGGCGTACTGGTAGTAGTAGGTATCGCCGTGGCGATTCATCCACGAGCCCTCCATGTACGAGGGCTTGTCGCCGGCGGTGTGGTCCTGGCCGAATCGTTCCCAGCCATGGTGGGCACGATCCATCGAAATGAACACCTGGGGCTTGGTCACGAAGGCCAGCCGCTTGCCCTCGCCTTCCGCGGCATCGGCGGTTTTCAGGTCGATCTGCGCACCATGCAGCGGATACACATCGGACGATCCCCAATACAGATACACCTTGCCGTCGTTGTCGGCGAACAGGCCCGGATCCGTCGGGCCCGGCGGCAGGCTTCCTGGCGGCACGGGGTTGCCTTCGGCCACCGCGCCCGGGACGGGCGGCAACTGGCGGGTCCAGAACTGCCATTTCCCATGCTTGGGATCCGTGGAATACATCAGCGGCCTGGGCGAGGCAGCCGACTGCATCAGGAACAGCTTGCCGTCGGCCACCAGGGTGGCCGGTGCCACCTCGCTGTCGAACGGCCAGCGATCGGGTTTGGTAAACTGCCAATGCACCAGGTCGTGCGATTGCCAGTAGCCATCGGCCAGAGTCTGGAACAGGAAGAAATCGTCGCCATAGCGCACGATGACGGGATCCGCACCCGTACGGTAGGAAATACCCTCGTTCATCTGCTCGAAGTTGTAGCGGTAGTCGATGTCGATCGGGTTGATCCACGTACGGCCCGGCGGTATGTCAGCGGAGCCTGCGATGGCCGAACCGAAGTTGCCCAAGGCCAGGGCAAGAAAGATGGCCCGTTGTACTGCGCGTTGTCTGGTCATCCGGCAAGCATGCGACTTTCGCCGCCGCCAGTGCAACTGGCGGCGGCCCCGCTGGTACCACTCATGCGCATGGATGCCGAATCAGTAGGACAACGTCACCGAGGTCGGCGTGAAGTCCTGCGCATAGTTACATTGCGGATCGATACCCGAAGTGTCACTACCACTCCACGGCGGATTGGCCACGAGATTATTGTTGCGGTCGTACACCCGGATGTTATGGAAGGTAATCGGGCCGCCTGAGTATTGATTGCAACTGGCTACGCTGTAGACCTCCAGCACGCCGCCGAAAACCCAGTTGAGGTCGGCATAGGGCCTGGTGCTGAGCGAACTGGTCTCACCGGTGGTCACGTTCTTCGAATCGATGTTCCAGGTGCCGCAGGAAACCCCGGCGCCGCACGTGGAATAGGTATCGCCCACCACTTCATCACCGGCGCGGGCCTCGATCGGGTCGCTATGGAAGGTCGTGCCGTCCACGCAGCAATTCCAGCTGGCCAGCGTCCAGGCCTTGTCTCCGTAGCCATTCCAGCCCAGCACCGGCTGCAGGATCGACTGCACGTCAGGCAGCTGTTCCAGACCCGGGAAGAAATAAATGGTCTGGTCGCCCTTGTTGGCCGGCTGTGCCGGCACCGTCCAGCTGGCCACGATGCGGTTGATCGGCGTGCTGGAACTGTAGTTGCCTGTTTCCACCCAACCGGTCTGCTCCGGCTTCCGGACAGGCGCCGTCGAACGCTTACCGTCCGGCGACACCCTGACGCCCTGCAGGGTGAAATTATCCTGGGTACATAAAGCAGGCTTTTCCATCGCGCCGGAAGCGCGCCTGATCATGCCGTTGGCTTGCAGTTGGTCGCCCTTGTGCACGGTCGCGACACAGCTGGGCGAGAAATAACCATTGGGTGTAATGACGTAATCGTCCGGGACGCCCTGCGGGCGCGCTGCGGCGGCGAGTTGTCCCACGCGGGTGAGTTGGCTGCCGACGGAAGTGGCGGCGACAGCAGGAAGGGTAATGGCCAGCC
>NZ_DATHFX010000078.1:0-2869 GCF_035317885.1 Pinirhizobacter sp. | reverse complement strand
GGAGATCGTGTGGTCGCCGATCTTGTAGGTCAGGTCCACGCGCAGGTTGTTGGTGTGGTTGGCGCGATCCGGGCTGAAGAGCGTTTGCACGGTCTGCGGGCTGGTAATGGCGCTGCCGCCATTGAGCGCCGGGTTCTGCGAGGATGTCCCGTTGACGTACGTGAAGTCCGGGTTGTAGCTACCCGGCGCGTCGTAATTGCGCGTCTTCATCTTGCCGTACAGCGCGGTCAGGGTGAGGTCGTCGGTGATGTAACTGGTGAACTTCGCCGTGTAGAGATCGCCACCGGTTTTGGTGCTGTCCGTGGCGCCGATGTAGGCACCGCGCGCGCGGTTGACGTAGTCATAGCCGTAGATCGACCCGTTCGCACTGCGCTTGTTGGAAGCGCCGGTGACCTCAAGGATATTGCTGTCGGTAATATTCCAGTCGAGCTTGCCGTACCACTTGGGCTGCTCATAGGTGTACTGCGTGTATGGGCTGGTATTCTCCACCGAATTGACGGTGGTGGCGCTGCTTCGCTGCGCTTCGACGGCGGCAAAGAAGAACAGCTTGTCCTTGATGATGGGGCCGCCCACATAGGCATCGACGGTGGTGACCCAGGTCTTGTCCTTGCTGTTGGGATCATAAAGGCCGCCGGCTACCGGGCTCGCCGGAAGGCCCTGGGTGTAGTAGGTATTCTTCGCATCCGCAGCCGCCCAGGCGGGCTGCCAAAGCACCTGTGCACCGAAGTGCCAATCATTGGTCCCGCGCTTGCCCACCTGGTTGATCACGCCGCCATCGGAGCGGCCGTACTGGGCGCTGTAGCCGCCGGTATAGATTTCCTGCTGGTCGATCGCGCCGTAGGGCAGGGTGATGCCGCCGAAACCGCGGAGCGGATCGGTGGTGTTGAACCCATTGAGGTAATAGGCGTTCTCGCTGGCTGCCGAACCGCCGAAGCTGGTGAGCTGCTGTCCGGTGGGCCCGGTGAAGTTGCCGCTGTTCGTCACCACACCCGGAGCCAGCAACGCAATCGCCTCGGCATTGCGCGCCAGTGGCATTTTCGTCAGCTGATCGGCGGTGATCACGGTACGGGAATCAACGCTGGTGACATCGATCAGCGGCGTCACCGCCGCCGATACGCTAACGGCGCTTAACGTAGTGGCATCGGACGAGACAAAAGAGACTTCCGTGTTCGCGCCCACCACGAGCGAGATGTTTTTCCGCGTATCGACCGTGGCGCCTCCCTGTCGCAGGCTTACCGTGTAGGTACCTAAAGGCAATTGGCCGGCCGAATACCGGCCCTTGGCATCCACCGGCACCTCGCGGGTGATGCCGGAACTGCTCTCGATAAGAACGGTTTCACCATTGGCGGCCGGCGCCTGGCCGAAGAGGCTGCCTGTCGTGGACTGGGCGAACGAAGCGGTGCCAAACAGTGCCAGGCCAAGGGCGGCGCTGAGCGCCGTGGTACGAACGATGTATTTTTTAGTCATGACTCTACCGAGAGCGACGTTTGTCGCACGCTGATGGGTCCAGGCGATTGCCTGGGGCGATGTGGTTTGGCCACGTGGTGGCCCCGGTGCAAAGCGCGTACTTCCCTGGCGGCGTACACCAAGCCGCAACGGGCCGTCCCGGCCGCGCGGGACCAGGTTTAATCAGGCGTTGTGGTGATGCCGTGCTACGCGCGGATGCAGTTTTGTTACCAGGGAATGCCTGGTATCAATGCCTTTGCTTCGGACAGCAGGTACAGACGTCGCTACATCGGATGTCGGGACGCGATACGCCAACAGCGAGTGATGGGTTGTAGCTGAACGCGTTCACTGGAGTTATCCCCGTGCGGTACAGGAAAGTGGTGCACAAAATCGGCCTGCAGGTCATTTGTTGCACCGCAACGAACATTTGTCAACAGTTTTCTTACGCAATTTGCCAAATTGCCAATAATTGCCGTCTAGACGCCTGGACGGCCAAATGGCTCAAGAGCCCGATTTCTTCTTCACGGCGGCTTTCTTGACGGTCGACTTTCTGGTCGAACGGGGTAGCGTCGGAACCTCTATCTCCAGGTCTACCCAGGCAGGCGCATGGTCGCTCGCGTGGGGAAGCCCGCGCACCCATGTATCCACGCCGGCTTCGCGCAGCTTCGACTTCAGTCCTGGTCCCAACAGCAGGTGATCGATGCGCAGCCCGGAATTGGTTTCCCAGTGTCGGCGGAAGTAGTCCCAGAAGGTATAGACACGCTCATCGCCGAACAGCTCGCGCAACGCATCCACCCAGCCTTGCGAAAGCAGGCGTTGGTAGGCCTCGCGGCTTTCCGGTTGCAACAACGCATCCTTCAGCCATGAGCGCGTGTTGTAGATGTCTTCGTCGGTGGGCACCACGTTGTAGTCGCCCGCCAGCACCACGGGGTGGCCGCTGGCATATAGGTTCTTCGCATGGCGGATGAACCGCTCGAACCAGGCCAGCTTGTAGTCGAATTTTGGGCCTGGCTGCGGATTGCCGTTGGGCAGGTAGAGGCAGCCCACGATGACGCCATGGACGGCGGCTTCCAGGTACCGGCTTTGCGTATCCTTGGCATCCCCGGGCAGGCCACGCCGGCTTTCCACTGGATCGGCGCCGCGTGCCAGGATGGCCACGCCGTTCCACGAGCGCTGGCCCTGCCAGATTGCACCGTAGCCGGCGTCATTGATCTCCTGCACCGGGAACAGTTCGTCCCCCGCCTTTAATTCCTGTAAACAGGCAATATCCGGTTTCTCGCGCTTGAGCCACTGAAGCAGGATGGGCAGGCGAGGGCGGATACCATTGATATTGAAAGTGGCAATTTTCATGGCAGCTCATGCTAACGCCGCGCCCGGTGGAGGCTGGGTGAGCGTCGATTGGCGATACCTGGAGAACGATGAT
>NZ_DATHFX010000077.1:0-6877 GCF_035317885.1 Pinirhizobacter sp. | reverse complement strand
GTGGTCTTTGCGGGAAAGGTCGATGGTGGCGTAGCTGATGTTGCGTTCGGTGACCTCGTGTACTTCCGTGCCGCTTTCCTTGCCGATGTGGCCGCTCCAGCCGAACCACAGCCCGCCGCGTTCCTGCAGGGCGGCGTTCATTGCCGAGGCCAGGCCGCCCGTCTGCGTCTGTTTGGGCAGGGCCACCCGGTTGGATATAACAACCAGCCGGCTCATGCGGCCAGCTCCTTAAGCCATGCGTGTACCGAGGCGACGTCGGCCAGCGTGCTGGTGGCCTGGCTGGGCTCGCGGTCGCCCACGCGTATGGAGAACCCGCCGCGGGCGTTGGCCGCCAGAAAGCCGTGTTCGTCGGTTAGATCGTCGCCGACGTATACAGGCAGGCGGCCCTTGAACGGAGGCGTCTGCAGCAGGCCCGCCACGGCCATGCCCTTGTCCATGCCGCGTGGCTTGAACTCCACCACCTGGTTGCCCGGCTGGAGTTCGTAACCGGGCAGTTCCCCGGCGAGCGCGGTAGCGGCCAGCTTCAGTGCGTCGCCTTGTTGCGGCGCCTCGCGATAGTGCAGGGCCACCGCCACGCCCTTGTCCTCGACCCGGATGCCGGGCAATTGCAGGGCTAGCGCGGCAGTGTTACGCCGCAATTCCTCTACCTGGGCTGGATTGACCTGCAACCGTTCGATGGCGCCCTGGCTGTTCCGCCGCTCGAACCCGTGAAGTCCCGCCGCGGCCCACGAAGCGCGCTGGAACAGGCGGTCAAGGTCGGCGATGGTGCGTCCGCTGACCAGGGCCAGGGCGCCGTCGAGGCGTTCGTGCAGGGCATCGAGTGAACGTGCCAGCGCCGGCGTGACCCGCACGGCGGCAGGGTCGTCGACGAAGTCGAGCAGGGTGCCGTCGACATCGAGGAAGAGGGCCCAGGGGTGGCCGCGGTCGGGTTTGGGCGGGGGCGGCAATCCAGCGCGGCGGGCGTTCACCTTGCATCGATCTCCATCTGCGGATAACGGAAGTGTGAAGCTGTCGATGTGAACGGCGCGCGGAGGGGGCACGATGTCGGCACGAATGCTGCTTGAAGCGGCGGCCGCCGGGCCGCATCTGTGGATCAGCGACGACGGCGCCTGGGTCCCGGCAGCGTTCGTCCAAACCTACGAATGGGGTTTTAACCGTTATGCGCATGGACAAACTTACCTCGCGCTTCCAGCAGGCGCTGGCCGACGCCCAGTCGCTCGCCGTCGGCCGCGACCACAACATGCTGGAGCCCGCACACGTCATGGCGGCGTTGATCGACCAGCAGGGAGGGTCCACCGGGCCCCTGCTGACACAGGCCCACGTGAACGTGCCAGCCCTGCGCCAGCGGATCGGCGAGATCCTCGATCGCTTGCCGAAGGTGAGCGGTCAGGAAGGATCGCTCAGCATCGGCAACGAGCTGACGCGCCTTTTGAACCTTACCGACAAGCTGGCCCAGCAACGCGGCGACCAATTCATCGCCAGTGAACTGTTCGTGCTGGCGGCCCTGGAGGACCGCGGCGAAATCGGCGCGGCGCTGAAGGCGGCCGGCGCCACCAAAGTCCTGCTCGAGGCTGCGATCGACAAGCTCCGTGGCGGTGAGAAAGTGCAGTCGGAGAACGCCGAGGAGCAGCGCCAGGCGCTTGAGAAATACACCATCGACCTCACCGAGCGCGCCGAAAACGGCAAGCTCGACCCGGTCATCGGCCGCGACGAGGAGATCCGCCGCACCATCCAGGTGTTGCAGCGGCGCACCAAGAACAACCCCGTGCTGATCGGTGAGCCTGGCGTGGGCAAGACAGCCATTGTCGAAGGGCTGGCCCAGCGTATCGTCAACGACGAGGTGCCCGAAGGCCTGCGCAACCGCCGCGTGCTATCGCTGGACATGGGTGCGCTGATCGCGGGCGCTAAGTTCCGCGGTGAGTTCGAGGAGCGCCTGAAGGCCGTGTTGAACGACCTGGCCAAGCAGGAAGGCCGGGTGATCCTGTTCATCGACGAATTGCACACCATGGTCGGCGCCGGCAAGGCCGATGGCGCCATGGATGCGGGCAATATGTTGAAGCCTGCGCTGGCGCGGGGCGAGTTGCACTGCATCGGCGCCACTACGCTCGACGAATACCGCAAATATGTCGAGAAAGACGCAGCATTGGAGCGCCGCTTCCAGAAGGTGTTCGTCGGCGAACCCACGGTGGAGGACACCATCGCCATTCTGCGTGGCCTGAAGGAGCGCTACGCCGTGCATCATGGCGTGGAGATCACCGACCCTGCCATCGTCGCCGCGGCGACGCTCTCCCATCGTTATATCGCCGATCGCCAGTTGCCCGACAAGGCGATCGACCTGATGGACGAAGCGGCGTCGCGGATCCGCATGGAGATCGATTCCAAGCCCGAGGAACTCGATCGCCTGGAACGCCGCTTGATCCAGCTGAAGATCCAGCGCGAAATGCTGCGCAAGGAAAAGGACGAAGAGTCCCGCCAGCGCCTGGCGGATCTCGAAGCCGACATCGATACCCTGGAACGGGAATTTTCCGACCTCAACGAGGTGTGGAAGTCCGAGAAGGCCGCCCTGCAGGGCGCCACTCGCATCAAGGAACAGATCGAAGAAGCCCGGCTGGAACTGGAAGCCGCACAGCGCCGGCAGGATTACGCCCGCATGAGCGAGATCCAGTACGGCAGGCTGCCTGAGCTTGAAAAGCAACTGGAAGCCGCGCAACAAGCCGAGCAGCAGAACTTCAAGCTGGTGCAGGATCGCGTGACCGCGGAGGAAATCGCCGAAGTGGTCAGTCGCTGGACGGGTATTCCCGTATCCAAGATGCTCGAGGGCGAGCGCGAGAAACTCCTGCAGATGGAAACCGTGCTGCACGAGCGCGTGGTAGGCCAGGACGAGGCGGTCAAAGCGGTGGCCGATGCCATCCGCCGAGCGCGCGCCGGGTTGTCCGATCCCAACCGCCCATATGGCTCGTTCCTGTTCCTGGGGCCCACGGGCGTGGGCAAGACGGAACTGTGCAAGGCGCTGGCCAATTTCCTCTTCGATGCGCCCGATGCCATGGTCCGTATCGACATGAGCGAGTTCATGGAGAAGCACTCGGTGAGCCGCCTGGTCGGCGCGCCCCCCGGTTACGTCGGCTACGAAGAGGGTGGTTACCTCACCGAGGCCGTGCGCCGCCGGCCCTACAGCGTGATCCTGCTCGACGAGGTGGAAAAAGCCCATCCGGATGTCTTCAACATCCTGTTGCAGGTGCTCGACGACGGCCGCCTTACCGACGGCCAGGGCCGTACGGTGGATTTCCGCAACACTGTGATCGTGATGACCTCGAACCTGGGCTCGAACCTGATCCAGGAGCAGGCTGGCGACGGCGACGGCGACAGAGAAGCGGACTACATGCAGATGAAGGCCTCGGTGCTGGGCGTGGTGCAGGCGCATTTCCGCCCGGAATTCATCAACCGCCTCGACGAACTGGTGGTGTTCCGTCCGCTGGAGAAAGCACAGATCCGCGCCATCGCCCGCATCCAGTTGGACTACCTGGGCAAGCGCCTGGCCGAGCGGCAGCTGAAGATCGACATTTCCGATGCGGCGCTGGACTTGCTGGCCAATGTCGGATTCGACCCCGTGTATGGTGCGCGGCCACTGAAGCGCGCCGTGCAGCAGCAACTGGAAAACCCACTGGCTCAACAGTTGCTCTCGGGCGTGTATGCCAGCGGCGACACCATCGTCGTCGGCGCCGAGGGCGGCCATCTGGTGTTTGGCAAGGGCGGCGGGGCGTCTTGACGAAAAGATCCGTTCCGCTTCCGGTGCCGGTCCGGCGCCTGAAGCGGGACTCACCGCTATAATCAGCGGCTGCGACCAGGTAACCAAGCCCCATGCCCATCTACGAATTCCAGTGCCAGGCCTGCGGCCACCGCTTCGAGCGCCTGCAGAAACTGTCCGACGCCGATCCCACCGTTTGCCCCACTTGCGGCGAGCCGCGCGTGGGAAGAATGCTCAGCGCCCCGGGTTTCCGCCTCTCCGGCAGCGGCTGGTATGAAACCGACTTCAAGAAGGACGGGGACAAAAAACGAAATCTGGCCGGCGACGGCAAGACCGATGCGCCCAAAGCCGATACCCCCAAGGTAGACGCCCCCAAGGCAGATGTGCCAAAGCCTGCCGCCGCTCCCGCGAAAGCCGCCAGCGCCGATTGACCCGCTGGCGGCTGAATCGATGTGGCGCCTCCCGGCGGTCGCGTATTCCTTCGTTCATACGGAAAGTGCAAGATCTTGCTCCATGGCGCAGCCGCGCCGGCATGGCAAGGAGTAGGGACGATGAAAGCGCGTACATGGGGCCTCGCGGCCACGTTGGGCCTGGTGGTGGGACTTTCGTTCGTGGTGGCGCCGGCACAGGCGCAGCGCTGGGGCCAAGGCCAAGCGGTGACCTGCGGTAGCGTCGACGGCAAATACACCCGCTGCAGCGTGCCCTGGCGCGATGCCCAGCTGGTGAAACAGGATTCCGATACCCGCTGCGACAGGGGCCGCAACTGGGGCTTCGAACGCGGGGCCATCTGGGTCGACCGCGGTTGCCGTGGCCAGTTTGCCGAGGCCGGCGGCCGGCCGGGCGGTCCGGGGTGGGGTGGTGGTCGGCCGCCTGGCGGGCGCGACCAGGTCGTGGTCTGCGGCAGCGAGAACAATCGCTACAAGGTCTGCCCGATCGATCTTCGTGGTGCACGGGTCGCCATCGTCAACAACGATTCGGACATTCGCTGCATCGAAGGCCGCAACTGGGGCACCAACCGCGACGGCATCTGGGTCAATGGTGGCTGCCGGGGGCGTTTCGCCGTCCAGCGCCGCTGATGATCGCGGCCGGCTCCGGGCCGCATGCTAGAATTCAGGGTCTTTTCCACCCGAATAATGGCCGTCGGCGGCCCGGAGCCAGCAGCGCATGCGTACGCACTTTTGTGGTCTCATCGACGAGACCCTGGTAGGCCAGGAAGTCACCCTGTGTGGCTGGGTCAACACGCTCCGCCTGCAAAGCCATGTGGCCTTCGTCGACCTTCGCGACCACGAGGGCATTGCCCAGGTTGTGATCGACCGCGACAACGAAGCTGCTTTCAAAGTGGCCGGCGAGATCGGCTACGAATATTGCATCCGTGTCTCAGGTACGGTGCGCAAGCGCATCGCCGCCAATGACAAGCTGCGTACCGGCACGGTAGAACTGGTGGCCGCCTCGATCGAGGTGCTCAACGCGGCGAAGGACCTTCCATTCGCGCTGCACGAGAACCCCAACGAAGACATGCGCATGACCTACCGCTACCTGGACCTTCGCCGTCCGGAGATGCAGAAGATCATGCGCACGCGCATCGCCCTGGTGCGTTCGCTGCGCCGTTATCTGGACGAGGCTGGTTTCCAGGACATCGAAACACCGATCCTGACCAAGGCCACCCCCGAGGGCGCGCGTGACTACCTGGTGCCCAGCCGCGTGCATCCGGGCCAGTTCTACGCGCTGCCGCAGTCGCCGCAGTTGTTCAAGCAGATCCTGATGATGGCGGGCTTCGACCGCTACTACCAGATCGCTCGCTGCTTCCGCGACGAAGACCTCCGTGCCGACCGGCAGCCGGAATTCACCCAGCTCGACCTTGAATTCGCCTTCGTCGAAGAACGCGACGTGCAGGATTTCGTCGAGGCGCTGATCCGCCACGTGTTCAAGGATGTCATCGACGTCGAACTGGAGTCGTCGTTCCCGCGCATGACCTGGGCCGAGGCCATGCAGCGCTTCGGCTCGGACAAGCCCGACCTTCGCAACCCGCTGGAGCTGGTGGACGTTGCCAGTGCGGTGAGGCACGTTGAATTCCAGGTGTTCGCAGGTCCCGCGAACGATCCGGAAGGCCGCGTCGCCGCGCTGCGCGTACCCGGCGGTGCCACCATGACCCGCAAGGATATCGACCAGCTCACCGAACATGCCGCCAAGTACGGCGCCAAGGGTCTGGCGTGGCTGCGCGTGGAAGACAAATCCAAAGGGCGCGAAGGCGTCGCCTCGCCCGTGGCAAAGTTCCTCGACGACACCGCCCTGGCCTCGCTGTTCGACCTCACCGGTGCCGATACCGGCGACATGCTGTTCTTCGGCGCAGGTTCCTGGAAGACGGTCACCGACTTCATGGGCCAGGTGCGCCTGAAGGTCGGCCGTGACCGTGGCTTCGTGGTCGAAGGCTGGAAGCCGCTTTGGGTCACCGACTTCCCGATGTTCGAATACGATGCCGAGGAACAGCGTTTCGTGGCGCTGCATCATCCGTTCACGGCACCGAAAGTCGACGACATTGACGACCTTCGCACCAGCGCCGCCACGGCGGTTAGCCGCAGCTACGACATGGTGCTCAACGGCAACGAGATCGGCGGCGGCTCGATCCGCATCCATCGCCCGGACATGCAAAGCGCCGTGTTCGGCCTGCTTGGCATCGGCGCGGATGAAGCCGAGGCCAAGTTCGGCTTCCTGCTCAAGGCACTGAAATTCGGCGCGCCGCCCCACGGTGGCCTGGCCTTTGGCATCGACCGCATCGCGGCGCTGATGGGCGGTACCGAATCGATCCGCGACGTCATCGCCTTCCCCAAGACCACCAGCGCCCAGGACCTCATGACCGACGCCCCGTCGCCGGTGGCCCTTGCCCAGCTGAAGGAACTGCACGTGCGCGTGGCCGACGCACCGGGCAAGGGATAGCTGCCGGTGGCGACCGAGCACGTCATCCTGCTGCATGGTCTGTGGATGCGTGCCTTCGCCATGGGCCTGCTGCGCCGCCGGTTGATCGAGCAGGGCTTTCAAGTTCATCGCTTCGAGTACATGAGCGTGGCAGGCACGCCCGAGCGTGCGATCGTCCGCCTGCAGCGGAAGATGCGCGAACTGGCGCCGGGACCGGTG
>NZ_DATHFX010000076.1:0-4310 GCF_035317885.1 Pinirhizobacter sp. | reverse complement strand
GGGCGACCAGCAGCCCAGCGACAGCGCCTTGCACCAGGCCATCCGCTGGGGTGCCGCCGCGCTGGACTTCCAGCAAGCCCAGTCGCACGAGCGTTTCGGTGGCTTGACGGGCCTGCGCTTCAACATCGGCAAGGTCGAGGGCGGCATCAAGGCCAACATGATCGCTCCCACGGGCGACATCCGCTTCGGCTTCCGTCCCCTGCCATCGATGGACGCCGACCGCATGCTCGAGACCTTCCGTACCCTGGTCGAGCCCTTCCCGGTGGAATATGGCGAGACCTTCCGCGGCGATTCACTTCCCGCGGGCGACACCGCCACCGCGGAGGCTCGCCGTCTGGCCTCGCGCGATATCGCCGATGAATTGGGCATCCCGGTGGGCAACGCCGTGGACTTCTGGACGGAAGCGGCGCTGTTCTCTGCTGCCGGCTTCATCGCGTTCGTCTACGGCCCCGGGGATATCGCCCAGGCGCACACCGCCGATGAGTGGGTATCCCTTGCCCAACTTGAAGACTATGCCCGCACCATCTACAGGATCGTGGACAGTGGAAACGCATAAGCACACCCGCAAGACCATTGTGCGCCTCCTGTCGAGCATGGGCAGCGCGCGGGAAATCCAGCAATACCTGAAACGTTTCTCGCAGCTCGACGCCAGCCGCTTTGCGGTGGTGAAGGTCGGCGGCGCGGTGCTGCGCGATGATCTGCCCGCGCTCACTTCATCGCTGGCCTTCCTGCAACAGGTGGGCCTGACGCCCATCGTGCTGCACGGCGCCGGCCCGCAGCTGGACGAGGAACTCGCTGCCGCCGGGATCGTCAAGCAGACCGTCGGTGGCCTGCGCGTCACCTCGCCCGAGGCGCTGGCCATCGTGCGCCGCGTGTTCCAGGCGCAGAACCTGCGCCTGGTCGAAGCGCTGCAGCAGTCCGACACACGTGCCACCTCGGTGCCGTCGGGCGTGTTCGCTTCCGATTTCCTTGACCGGGAAACTTACGGCCTGGTTGGCAAGGTACGCGAGATCAACCTGGCGCCGATCGAAGCGAGCCTGCGTGCTGGTTCCATCCCGGTGATCGCAAGCCTTGGTGAAACCGACAGCGGCCAGATCCTGAACATCAACGCCGATTTCGCCGCCAATGAACTGGTGCGCGTGCTGCAGCCGTACAAGATCGTATTCCTGACCGGCACGGGCGGCCTGCTCGACGGCGACGGCAAGATCATCGATTCGATCAATCTGTCCACCGAGTACGAAGCGCTGCTGAAACAGCCCTGGCTGCATTCGGGCATGCGCCTGAAGATCGAGCAGATCAAGGATCTCCTTGACGGCCTGCCGTTGACCTCCAGCGTGTCAATCACCCAGCCCTCGGAACTGGCCAAGGAACTCTTCACCCACAAGGGTTCGGGCACGCTGGTGCGCCGTGGCGAGCGCGTGCTGAAGTTCGAGTCGTGGCAGGGCGTGGACCTTGAACGCATGCGCAGCCTGGTGGAATCGAGCTTCGGCCGGTCGGTGGTTGCCGACTACTTCGAGCGCACCAGGCCTTATCGCATCTACGTCAGCGAGAATTACCGCGCCGCGATGATCCTCACCGACGAAGATGGCTACACCTACCTGGACAAGTTCGCCGTGCTCGACGACGCCCAGGGCGAAGGCCTGGGGCGTGCCGTGTGGCAGGTGATGCGCGATGAAAACCCCCGCCTGTTCTGGCGCTCGCGCCATGGCAATGCCATCAACCATTTCTATTACGCCGAATCCGACGGTTGCTACAAGCAGGAACGCTGGAAAGTGTTCTGGTATGGCATGCCCGACTTCGCGGATATCGAACGCTGCGTGGCGCATTGCGCCACGCGGCCTGCCACCCTGGTGGAACCATGACGTCAAAACGCATCGGCATCGTCGGCGCCCGTGGGCACACCGGCGCTGAGTTGATCCGCCTGGTCCAGGCCCATCCGGGTATGGAGCTCACCTTCGTTTCCTCGCGCGAGCTCGCCGGCCAGCGCGTGGCCGATCACATCGACGGTTTCACCGGCGATCTTCGCTACGAGAGCCTGGATGCCGCGGAGGTGGCAGCGAAGGGCGCCGACGCCGTGGTGCTGGCCCTGCCCAATGGCAAGGCGGCACCCTATGTCCAGGCGCTGGATGCCGCCAGGCCCGATACGGTGATCGTGGATCTCTCGGCGGACTACCGCTTCAACGAAGAGTGGTATTACGGCCTGCCTGAATTGACCCGCGGTCTCTGGCGTGGCCAGAGGAAGGTAAGCAACCCCGGTTGCTACGCCACGGCCATCCAGTTGTCGATCGAGCCGCTGAAAGATCTCCTGGCCGCGCCGCCGGTGTCGTTCGGCGTGTCGGGCTATTCCGGCGCCGGAACCACGCCTTCGGACAAGAACGATCCGGAAAAGCTCCGGGACAACCTGATGCCATACACGCTCACTGGCCACACGCACGAGCGCGAAGCCAGCCGCCACCTGGGCGTGCCGGTGGAATTCCTGCCGCACGTGGCGCCGCATTTCCGCGGCCTTACCGTCACCACCAATATCTATGTGGCGCGGCCGGTGAAGCTGGAAGACATCGCCGCGCGTTTCCGCCAGCGCTATGCCAGCGAGCCGTTGGTGAGGGTGCTCGATGAAGCGCCCTGGGTGAGCCGCATCGCCCACAAACATCATGCCGAAGTGGGCGGGTTCACCGTGTCCAACGATGGCAAGCGCGTGGTGGTGGTGGCGACGCTGGATAACCTCCTCAAAGGCGCGGCCACCCAGGCCATGCAGAACCTCAACCACGTGCTCGGCTTCGACGAGTTCACCGCCATTCCCAAGGACTGATCGCCATGGCACAACCCCTGTGGCAAAAATCCGATAGCAAGGTGGACGCGCGGATCATGAAATTCCTCGCCGGCGCGGATGTCGTGCTTGACCGGGAATTCTTCCTGCACGACATCCAGGCCAGCCAGGCCCACGTGCAGGGCCTGGCGCGCATCGGCGTGGTCAGCCACGACGAAGCCGCCGCCATTGCGCGCGAACTCAACCTACTGGCCGATGATTTCCGCAGCGGCAGCTTCGTGCTGGACGACCGCTTCGAAGATGGCCATTCGGCCATCGAGGCCCGGCTGACCGAGCGCCTGGGCGATGCAGGCCGCCGCGTGCATACCGGTCGCAGCCGCAACGACCAGATCCTGGTGGCCACGCGGTTGTGGCTGAAGGACCAGCTTGCCAGCCTGGCCGTGCTCGACATCGCCATTGCCCGCACCTGCCTTGACCGCGCCGCAGCCGAGAGCCTGCCGCTGCCGGGATACACCCACCTGCAGCGGGCCGTGGTGTCGTCCACGGCGATGTGGTTCGCAGGCTTCGCCGAAGGCTTCATCGACAACGCCGTCCGCGCGCGCGCCACCGCCGACTGGATCGATGCCAATCCGCTTGGCACCGCGGCGGGCTATGGCGTGAACCTGCCGCTGGATCGCCAGTACACCACCACCGCGCTTGGCTTCGGCCGCATGCAGGTGTCACCGATCTACGCGCAGCTTTCACGCGGCAAGTTCGAGATGGCCGCGCTTGAAGCCATGACGTCCGCGCTCCTGGACCTTCGCCGCCTGGCCTGGGATCTGTCGTTGTTCACCACGGCCGAGTTCGACTTTGTCTCCCTTCCCGGGGAATACACCACCGGTTCGTCGATCATGCCGAACAAGCGCAATCCGGACGTCGTGGAGCTGCTTCGCGCCAGCTATGCCACGGTAGCCGCCGCCCGCACCGAGATCGAACAACTGCTGTCGCTCCCGTCCGGGTACCAGCGCGACCTGCAATTCTCCAAGGGATCCCTATTCCATGGCTTCACCCATGGATTGTCCGCGCTGGAACTGGTGCCGGACATGCTGGCCCGGATGACATGGAAGGCCGAACGCATGCGCGCGGCGATCGAGCCTGCGATGTATGCCACGGACGTGGCCATCGAGCAGGCCGCCGCCGGCGTGCCGTTCCGTGATGCTTACCGCGCCGCTGCCGAGACGGCCGCGTCGGCGGGCGAGGGCAGGAGCCCTGAATCCAGCCTCGCCGCGCGCGTGTCGCCCGGAGCGGGCCATGCGTTGGGACTGGACGAACTCCGCGCCCGCCTCGACGCCCTGGCAGGCTAGGCGGCCATGGCATCGGTCTTCAGCGAACGCGCACTGCCACCCTGGCGCCGCGCCGTGCTGAAGGTCGGCAGCAGCCTGCTGGCGGCACCGGACGGTGGCCTCACGCCGAGGCACGCGCTGGGCCTGGCCCATTTCGTTTCCGCCTGCCATGCGCTGGGGCGCGACGTGGTGATCGTATCCTCCGGGGCCGTGGTGGCCGG
>NZ_DATHFX010000075.1:0-8508 GCF_035317885.1 Pinirhizobacter sp. | reverse complement strand
CCTGGCCGGCGGGATCACCTCGCCGGCCCCTCATTTCTCTGGTGTTTTTCTTATGGCACGCATCTTCATTTCAGGCTCGTCCAGCGGCCTCGGCTTCATGGCGGGCGAACAACTGATCTCACAGGGACACCAGGTAGTCCTGCACGCCCGAAACGCCGATCGCGCCGAGGCTACGCTGAACGCACTCCCCAAGGCCGAAGCCGTCGTCGTGGGCGATGTCGAGACCATCGCCGGCACCAGGGATGTCGCGACCCAGGTCAACACGCTCGGGCGCTTCGACGCCGTGATCCACAACGCGGCCGTGGGTTATCGCGAGGGTTACCGCGAGACCGTCGATCACCTGCCGCACGTCTTCGCCACCAACACATTATCAGCCTATCTTTTGACGGCGCTGATCCAGCGGCCGAAACGGCTGGTTTATGTTAGTTCCGGCATGCAGCACCATGTCGACGCGAATCTCGATGACATTCTCTGGGAGCAGCGTCGCTGGAACGGTTCGCAGGCGTATGCCGAAAGCAAGCTGCACGACACGTTGCTCGCTTTTGCCATCGCGCGCCGCTGGCCGAACGTGTTCTCCAATGCGCTGGAGCCTGGCTGGGTACCGACGAAGATGGGAGGACCCGGTGCGCCCGACGACATGGACCAGGCACACCTGACCCAGGCGTGGCTTGCCGCAGGTAGCGATCCGAAGGCCGACGTCACCGCCAAGTATTTCTATCATCTGAAGCGCATGCAGCCGAACCCGCAAGCGCATGATCCCGCGCTGCAGGATCGGCTCATTGCCATCTGCGCCAAAATTTCGGGCATCGCGCTACCGGCTTGAGCCGTGAAAGCACAGCGTGTACGGCGCGTCAGAGCGACATGCCCCCGTCCAACGTGAGACTGGCGCCCGTCATGTAACGAGAACCATCGCCCGCCAGGTATGACACGAGCTCCGCGACATCGTGGGGTTGGCCCACCTGACCCAGCGGAATCATGCCCTTGATGTGCTCGATGTGATCAGACGTCATATCGGTCTCGATCGGGCCTGGCTGGATGTTGTTGACGCGGATGCCGCGCGGCGCCAGATCCAGCGCCAGTCCCTTGACCATGGCGGCCACCGCGGCCTTGGTCATCCCATACACCGTACCGATCGGACTTAACGGGCGCACGGCGCTATTGCTGCCTATCGTGATCACCCGGCCGTTGTCGCCCATCTGGGTCACGGCGGCCTGGATGGCCAAATAGACGCCCCGGACATTGACGGCCAACAACTGGTCCAGGTCTTCGGCCTGGAATGATGCGATATCGCCCAGGCGGAGCAACCCGGCGTTCACAACCACCACATCAAGCCGACCAAAATGGGCGAGCGTGCTGTCCACCGCCGAACGGATGGCGATGGGGTCGGCGCTGTCGGCCTGGATGGTCAGGGCCGCTCCGCCCAAGGCGACAACGGAGGCGGCGACCGCTTTTGCGCTGTCGGCGCGGGAGACATAGGTAAACGCCACAGCGAACCCATCCTGCGCAAGGCGGCGAACGGCGGCCGCACCGATGCCTCGGGAACCTCCAAATACCAGGGCGACTCGCTCATGTTTGTCATTCATATAGGTTCCTTGTTGATCGATTAGTCAAGAACTGGATAAAAAAGGGGTTTGTTTACAAACTCGGCGAAGCCTTGATCCGCTCGACCGCGAACCGGCCAAGCCGGCGAAGATCGGCGGCCTTGGCCCCGCTGCGGGCGGCCAGCTGGATGCCGGTCATGGTCATCAGTAAAAAGTCGGCGGTCTGCTGAACGTTGAGTTGGGTATCCAGCTGGCCTGCGGCCCTGCCTTCCCGCACCCGCTTGACCAGTTTGTCCCTCAGGTGGGCGGAAGCCTTGGCGCGCAGGTCGGACAACTGAGGTTCGGTGGCACCGAACTCGCACGCGGAACCCACGCCCATGCAGCCAAGCGCGCGCACTGCATCATCGTCGTCGACGAGGCCATCGAACATGTCCTGGATGCCCTGCACCGCCGAGGCGGGACCTTGCAAGCGCCGTATGTGCGCTGAGGTCGAGCCTTGCTGGTAGTCCGTCAGCGCTTCGAGATAAAGACGCCACTTGTCGCCAAAGGCGTTATAGATACTTTGACGACCGATCCCCATGGCCGAAACCAGCTCTTCCGTCGACGTGGCAGCATAGCCTTTGGCCCAGAAAACCGACGCCGCCTTTCGCAGCACGGTCTCGCGATCAAATTCAGAAGGTCTGCCCATGGAGGGATTATCAGTCATGTTGACTATTCAGTCAAGAACGACCTTCAAGTCGAATGGATCCAGGCCAGCAACGCCTGGGTGGGCGGCGAGAACGCGACCGGCCCCGTAATCAGCATGCTGGCCATGATGACGCCAACGCCCCATAGATAGGCCGCATGCACCCGGCGTCGCGTGAACAGGTCATACGCAGGTCCGGCGAGGGCGAACAGCATGATCACGCCGAACATCACCATCGGCGCGGCCCGCCCGAACGAGTCCATCGGTAGCAGTCGGCCAATGCCAGGCCCGAGGATCGACACCGTGGCGCATATCATCAGCCGGCGATGCCAGTCAGCCTTGCGGCGAAGTTTCACGCCCGCCGTCACCAGACCACCGAAGACGAGGATGCCAAGGGTGTTCATGGCCAGGAAGATGGCTGGCGGGAAAAATGACGGCACCAGGTTGTCGTGTATGGAGAGGTAAGTCGCGGTCAAGGCCATAACCACCATGGCCGCCGCAAGAACCGCGCCTGCCATGCCCAGGCGTCGATGAAGCCGGATGGATCCCCGAAAGATCAGCGTCGGCTGAACCACTAGCAGCACGACCCACAATGAAAAGATCGCACCATGGATAAAGAGGAGCGAAGGCAAGCCTGGTGACGCACGGAAGTCATCTGGAACGGTGCGGGAGAAACCCCCGATGATTACGGCGGCCATGACCAGCGACAGGATCAGATAGAACGCTGGTCGCGTCCTGCTAGCTGCACGAGCGGTTGCGTCAATGCTGGTCATTACCCTTCCCCGTTCTGGTAGCACCCCGCGAGAATCGTAACCGACACGATTGTCTCTGGGCGCAGAAACATGCAAACCAGACGCCCTATATCGAAAGTAGGCGCTGACCTTGGGCCAGCTGTTGTTACTGTTGATGGTGTAACCGGCTAAACATGTAGCACCCCGTTGCGGTAACCATTCCAAGGAGTACGAACGATGCGACTGAAACTCTCGCTTGCAGTCCTTGCTCTTGCGAATCTGGCGGCTGTGCCCTGTATGGCGCAACAGGCGGACGGCGTGATGGCCGCCAATGCGCCGCAGCACGATCACCGCACCATGGTGCCGAACGGCTGCCAGCCGCTTGGCGCGCATCGGGTGGGCGACATCGGTTGCTACATCGTCGTGCAGGAAGCGATGACCGCCCTGCCAGCCGGTCAGCTCTACTGGCATCTGGATACGTTCGCCGACACCGCCGCGGCCCTCGCCGCCCGCGGCACGAACGGCAGCGTGATGGAAGCCTATGGCCACGCCTGGCTGCTGACCATCGCGGACGATCACTGGCGTCCCAAGGGTGGACAGCACGTCGCCTCCATCGGCCCGTTCACGCCCCTGACCCGCGGTCCGCAAACTGCCACCTTCATGGTGGCGACAACGGATGCGAATATGGACTCCATGCCGCATAGCCATGCCGGCCCCGAGGTCTTCTATGTTGTCGAAGGCGCGCAATGCCTGGAGACGCCAAGCGGCACGAAGACACTGAAAGCCGGCGAAGGCCAAGCCGTGGCCGGCGGCATTCCGATGAAACTCTACGGCGCAGGCGACAAGACGCGGCGGGCGCTGGTTCTGGTGCTACATGACGCCACACAGCCGGTCGTCATCCGGAATCTGAATTGGCAACCGAAGGGCTTGTGCCTCCAATGAGCGGCCCTGCCTTGAAGTAATCCACCAGAACTGTGACCTGTTCATCATCGAACAGCCTTGACACTGGTAAACCCCCGGGCGTACTTTCCAATTGTCATATTATATGACGTCGCTAACACGGACGCTCCTGCGATTCGATAAGCGTCCATTCCCGCGCGTTGATCACCGCTCAAGGGGTACTACTCGATGGATGCCAATATCAGGTCCCTGCTGCCGCGCTGTGCGCTGGCTTGTGGACTTCTCGCCGTGGCCTCGGTGGCCGGCGCGCAAGTCAACGGCGTAGCGCAAAAGCCTTATCTGGGCTGGAGCACCTTCAGCCAACAGACAATCGACAATAACTTCTTCACCCAGGCCAACGTCATCAAGCAGTCCGACGCCATGGTCTCTTCTGGCCTGGGGGCCCACGGCTACAACTACATCAACATGGATTCCGGCTGGCAGGGTAGTTTCGATGCCAATGGGCGGCCCATTCCGGACACGGTCAAGTTCCCCGACATCAAGGCCTTGATCGACCACATTCACCATAACGGCCAGAAAGCGGGCATCTACTGGATTCCCGGTGTCGAGGAACCGGCGGTGCTGGCGAACTCGCCGATCCTGGGCACGCCGTACCACATCCAGGACATCCTGGCGGTGCCCTACACCGCCGGCAATGCCTTCGGTACGCCCAACTCAACGTCGCCGTATCACTACAAAATCGACTTCTCCAAGCCAGGTGCCCAGGAATACATGGATTCCGTGGTGGCCCTGTTCGCCTCCTGGGGAGTGGATTTCATCAAGCTCGATGGTGTATCGCCCGGTTCCTACACCGACGACCTGAGCATCAACAACCTGGCCGACGTGCAGGCGTGGTCAAAGGCGATCGCCAAGAGCGGGCGCCCGATCTGGTTGACGGTTTCATGGGCGCTGGACCAGGACTACCTCAGCACCTGGCAACAATTCTCCAACGCGCGCCGCATCGACGACGACGTGGAGTGCGAAAGCCGTTGCGCCACGCTCACCGACTGGCCGCGTATCTACAAACGCTTCCGGGACCTGCCCGCCTGGCAGGAAGCGGCAGGACCCAAGCTCGGCTGGAACGACCTGGATTCGCTTGATATTGGCGATGGCGCCCTGGACGGCCTGACGAACGATGAGAAGCGTTCGGCGATGACGTTGTGGTCGATCGCCAATGCCCCGCTCTACCTCGGTGGCGACCTTACCAAGCTCGATCCCTTCGGAAAGCAACTGGCGACCAACGACGAAGTACTTGCCGTGAATCAGTCCGGCAAGCCGGCAAGACAGGTCATCGGCGGCGATCAACAGGTATGGCTTTCCGACATGGGCGACGGCAGTTATGTCGTGGCGTTGTTCAACATGAATGCAACGCCGACCATGATTACCTTGCCGTGGCGCCAGCTCGGATTTCTTGGTGCGCGACAGATGCGCGACCTGTGGACACACCGGGAACTGGGTCGATCCGTGGGTGAGTACGACACGCGGCTGGAGGGCCATGGCGTGCAGCTATTGAAGATCTGGCCAACCGTCGGTCATGCCGCGCCGGTTCCCTCGGCCAATTACGAAGCCGAAGACGCCACGCTGGCAGGTTCCGCCGCAGCAGCCGGTTGCACCGGCTGCTCGGGCGGTAGCAAGGTCGGCGGCCTGGGGCTAGGCGCCGGCAACACGGTGACCTTCAACAATGTCTATGTGCGGCGTACCGGCGTGTACCAGATGCAGATCAATTCGTTGGTGTTGGGCTTGCGTTCCTATCTGTACAAGGTTGGCGACGGTCGGTTCCAGACCTTCAATTCCGGTGGAGCGAGCTTCAATCTGCCGTCGGCAAGCACCGTGCCGGTGTGCCTGAAGGCAGGCTTCAACGCCATTCAATTTGGTAACCCCACCAGCTATCCACCGGACCTCGACCGCATCGTCGTCAGTGGCAATGGCGATACGCCGCTGCCAACCACCACCACGTACGAGGCGGAAGCCGCCACGCTGGGTGGTACGGTCACCGCGGGCTTCAGCAACTATGCCTCGGGGCTTTCGAAGGCCGGTAATATCGGCGGCGGCGCAGCAAACACGGTGACCTTCAGCAATGTCACGGTACCGGCGGCCGGTGTGTACCAGCTGGAAATCGACTACTTCACCAGCGGTGTGCGCACCCTGGTGATGACCGTCAACGGCCGCTCGCCGCGCTCGCTGGATCTGGACGGAAGCACCTTCGATGATCCAGTGCCGAAGGTGATCCAGGTGGTACTGAAGGCCGGGGTGAACACCATCGAGTTTGGCAACGCCACGGGCTTTGCACCGGACCTGGATCGCATCGTGGTGGCGCCGGTGGTCGATTCGCCGTGGCCGTTCGACAACACCACCCAAGTGTGTGGGAAACAATGAGTCAACGACACCCCGATATGCATGCCCGTCGCCGGTTCCTGAAAGGGGCCGGCGCTATCTCGGCCATGTTGCCGCTCATGGGTTTGCCGGTGTTTGCCGCAACCGGGCCAGTAAAACGACCTGCTGGCTCCCCTCCTCCCGGTCCCATTGGCAAGACCAGCCTTTGGTACGACTCGCCAGCCGTCGAGGCGAACGTGCTCCGCGAAGGCCTGCCCATCGGCAACGGCCGCCTGGGCGCCCTGGTGGGTGGTGATCCCGCGCGCGATTTTCTCTACCTTACCGACGGCTCGATGTGGCTCGGCGGACTCAATGACAAGCTGGATAAAGAGGGTCAGTTCAACTACACCACGGCGGACTTTGGCGGCCTGACGATGTTGGCGAAGTTGTACGTCGCCGTGGAAGGCCACGAGTTTGCGAACGTCTCGGACTACCGGCGCGAGCTCGATCTGGCCCAGGGCTACATCCGTATTTCCTACCGTAAGGGAAATGTCCGGTATGTGCGTGAGATCTTTGCCAGCCATCCAGATGACGTGGTCGTGGTGCACCTGTCACAGAGCGGCGGGGGTAAGCATGGCGGCAGCATTGAACTGAAAGGTACCCACGGGGAGGCCACTCACGGCGATGGCGCGAACTTCCGTTTCGACGGCAAGCTCGAAAATGGCTTGAAGTACGGGGCGCAGGTGAAGGCCATGGCCTCATCGGGCACGGTAAGCGCCCAGGGCTCGACGCTGCACTTTGATGGTTGCGAAAGCCTGACCGTGATCTTCAGCGGTGGGACCAACTATGCGCCGCACCTGGCTACCGGGTACCGGGACCCGTCGCTGGACCCATCGACCCGGTCGCGCGAGAAAGTCGAGGCGGCAGCCAAGGTTTCGGCAGCCGTGCTGTTGCACACCCACGTGGCCGATCATCGGGCCTTGTTCGACACGATGAGCGTGGACTTCGGCGCATCGAGCGAACAACAGCGCGCCATGGATTCGTGGAAGCGCCTGCAGGCGCGCGCACAACCTAGCTCAGCCGCCGATCCGGAGCTTGAGGCGAGCTACCTGCAGTTCGGTCGTTATCTCACCATCGCAGGCTCGCGTGACAAACTGCCGACGGGCCTGCAGGGGTTGTGGCTGGGCGATAACGATCCGCCGTGGATGGCCGACTACCACAACGACGTCAACCTGCAAATGAACTACTGGCTGCCGGACCGGGCCGGACTATCCTCATGCTTCGATGCGATGGCGAACTACTGCCTGGACCAGGTCGAGTCATGGACGGCGATCACCCAGCGCTTCTTCAACGATCCCAGCAATGGGTTCCGCAATAGCTCGGGCAAGATCGCCGGCTGGACGGCGGCGATCTCCACCAATATCTATGGCGGCAACGGCTGGTGGTGGCATCCGACGGGCAGCGCATGGCTGTGCAACAGCCTGTGGCAGCACTATCAATATGTCATGGACCACGACTACCTGGCCCGCATCTACCCACTGATGAAGGGCGCCTGCGAGTTCTGGGAAGCGCGATTGCTCACCATCAGCGTGACCGACCCCGCCACGGGATCCAGGCGCGAGGTATTGGTTGACGACGCCGACTGGTCGCCGGAGCAAGGCCCGAAGAACGGAAAGGGCAATACTTACTCGCAGGAATTGGTCTGGGATCTGTTCGAGAATTATCGACAGGCCAGCACCCTCCTCAGGCGCGATGCCGACTATGCCGCGAAGATCACCCAGATGCAGGCACGGCTTTACCTGCCAAAGGTGAGCGACAAGAACGGGTGGCTGGAAGAATGGATGTCGCCGGACAACCTTGGTGAGGTCGAACACCGACATCTGTCGCCTTTGATCGGGTTCTTCCCTGGCGACCGTCTTCACCGTGATATCAGCCCGCCGGCTTTGATCGAGGGCGTGACCAAGCTGCTGCAGGCACGTGGCATGGTCGGTTACGGCTGGGGTTGTGCCTGGCGTGCCATCTGCTGGGCGCGCCTTAAAGATCCCGAGAAAGCCTATCAGCTGTTGCTGACCAACCTGAGTCCGGCGCATAACCACCACAACGGTACGACGCAGAACTTCTTCGATTTCTACCAGATGACCGCGGATACCGACTGTTTCCAGATCGACGCCAATTACGGCACGCCGACGGCGATGCTGGAAATGCTCCTGTATTCACGCCCCGGAGTGATCGAGTTGTTACCTGCCCTGCCCGCGGCATGGGCAGCCGCTGGGCGTGTCACGGGGATCGGTGCACGTGG
>NZ_DATHFX010000074.1:0-5322 GCF_035317885.1 Pinirhizobacter sp. | reverse complement strand
TGGCGCACCGCGGATTCATATTCCACGTGGGCGGTCGAGATCGTGATGCCGCGTGCCTTCTCTTCCGGCGCGGCGTCGATCTGGTCGTAACCCTTGAATTCACCACCGAAGCGCTCGGCGCCGATCTTGGTCAGCGCGGCCGTCAGCGTCGTCTTGCCATGGTCCACGTGACCGATGGTGCCGACGTTGACGTGCGGCTTGGTGCGTTCGAATTTACCCTTTGCCATGACTAAAAACCTCTAAAAAAGAACGGTGTTGGATGGGAGGAGAGCCTTATCAGGCCCTCTTCATGACCTGCTCGGCGATGTTGTTCGGCGCCTCGGCGTAATGGTCGAATTCCATCGTGAACGTGGCGCGGCCCTGCGTGAGCGAGCGGATGGTGGTCGCGTAACCGAACATCTCGCCCAACGGCACCATGGCGTCGATCGTCTTGCCCGATGGCGTGTCTTCCTGGCCGGAAAGCATGCCGCGACGACGGCTCAGATCGCCCATGACGTCACCGACATAGTCTTCCGGCGTGACCACTTCGACCTTCATGATGGGCTCGAGCAGTACCGGCGACGCCTTCGCGAAGCCCTGCTTGAACGCCATGGAGGCGGCAAGCTTGAACGCCATTTCCGACGAGTCGACGTCGTGGTACGAACCGAACACGAGCTTGACCTTCACGTTCACCACCGGGAAGCCCGCGAGCGGACCGCTGGTGATGGTTTCGCGCAGGCCCTTCTCGACCGAGGGGATGAACTCCTTCGGGATCACGCCGCCGGTGATGTCGTTGATGAACAGGAAGTCGTCCTTCACGCTCGAATCGGCACGGTCGGCTTCGGTCATCGGGGAGAGCTCGATCACGACGTGACCGTACTGACCCTTACCGCCGGACTGCTTGGCGTGCTTGTAATCGGATTTGACGTCCGACGAACGGATGGTCTCGCGGTAGGCCACCTGCGGCTTGCCGACGTTCGCTTCCACGTTGAACTCGCGGCGCATGCGATCGACCAGGATGTCCAGGTGCAACTCGCCCATGCCCGAGATGATCGTCTGGCCGGATTCCTCGTCCGTACGCACGCGGAAGGACGGATCCTCCGCGGCCAGGCGACCGAGGGCAACGCCCATCTTCTCCTGGTCGGACTTGGTCTTCGGCTCGACGGCCATCGAGATCACCGGCTCCGGGAACGTCATCCGCTCCAGGGTGATGATGTGATCCTGCGCGCACAGCGTGTCACCGGTGGTGACGTCCTTCAGGCCGACCGCGGCGGCGATGTCGCCCGCGCGGACTTCCTTCAGTTCATGACGCTCGTTCGCGTGCATCTGCAGCATGCGGCCGACGCGCTCTTTCTTCGACTTGACCGGGTTGTACACCGCATCGCCGGCATTCAACGTGCCCGAATAGACGCGGAAGAACGTGAGCGAGCCGACGAACGGATCGGTCATGATCTTGAAGGCAAGCGCTGAGAACGGGGCGGCGTCACTGGCTTCGCGATGATCTACCTTCTCGTCTTCGTCCAGGCCAGCCACCGGCGGACGGTCGGCCGGCGACGGCAGCAGGTTCACCACCGCGTCGAGCATGGCCTGCACGCCCTTGTTCTTGAACGCGGTACCGCAGAAAACCGGGATGATTTCGCTGGCAAGCGTGCGCGTGCGCAGGCCGAAGATGATTTCCTCTTCAGTGAGGTCACCACCTTCCAGGTACTTGTTCATCAGGTCTTCGTTGGCTTCCGCAGCGGCCTCGATCATGAAGGCACGCTCTTCCAGGGCCTTCTCAAGGAGATGGGCCGGGACGTCCTGGTATTCGAACTTCATGCCCTGGGATTCCATGTCCCAGATGATCGACTTCATCTTGATGAGGTCGACCACGCCTTCGAAGTTGTCCTCGGCGCCGATCGGCACCTGCATCGGCACGGGGTTCGCACCCAGGCGGGCCTTCAGCTGCTCGACGACCTTGTAGAAGTTGGCGCCGGTGCGGTCCATCTTGTTGACGAAGGCAAGGCGCGGCACGTGGTACTTGTTGGCCTGGCGCCAGACAGTCTCCGACTGCGGCTGCACGCCGCCGACGGCGCACAACACGAACACGGCACCGTCGAGCACGCGCAGCGAACGCTCGACTTCGATGGTGAAGTCGACGTGCCCCGGGGTGTCGATGATGTTGAAGCGGTGCTCGGGCAGCGAACGATCCATGCCCTTCCAGAATGCCGTGGTGGCAGCGGAAGTGATGGTGATGCCGCGCTCCTGCTCCTGCTCCATCCAGTCCATCGTGGCCGCACCGTCATGGACTTCGCCAATCTTGTGGCTGACGCCGGTGTAGAACAGGATGCGCTCGGTGGTCGTGGTCTTGCCGGCATCGATGTGGGCCATGATGCCGAAGTTGCGGTAGCGCTCGATGGGGGTGGTGCGTGCCACGTCGTCGATCCTCAAAAACGAAAGCGGGTATATGGGGTACCCGCGTGCTGATTACCAGCGGTAGTGCGAGAAGGCCTTGTTGGCTTCCGCCATGCGGTGCGTTTCTTCGCGCTTCTTGACGGCGCCGCCGCGGCTTTCCGCGGCTTCCAGGAGCTCGGCGGCCAGCTTGCGCGGCATGGACGTTTCGCCACGCTTGCGGGCGGCGTCGATCACCCAGCGCATGGCCAGGGCCATACGGCGGCCGGGACGCACTTCGACGGGCACCTGGTAGGTGGCGCCGCCGACACGGCGGGACTTCACCTCGACTGACGGGGCGATGTTGCCCAGGGCCTTTTCGACCAGGGCGACCGGCTCGGCGTTCTTCTGGCCGATCTGCTCGAGTGCACCGTAGACGATGGCTTCGGCGACCGACTTCTTGCCGGATTTCATCACCATATTGATGAAACGGGCGATCAGCTGGCTGCCGTGCTTGGGATCCGGGAGGACCAGACGGGCGGGATGTGAACCTTTACGCGACATTTGGAGGATCCTTTACTTGGCAGCTTTCGGGCGCTTGGCGCCGTACTTCGAACGCGACTTGCGACGCTTGGTGACGCCGGCGCAATCGAGCGTGCCGCGTACGGTGTGGTAACGAACGCCCGGGAGGTCCTTGACGCGACCGCCGCGGATCAGGACCACGGAGTGCTCCTGGAGGTTGTGGCCTTCGCCGCCGATGTAGCTGATGACTTCATACCCGTTGGTCAGGCGCACCTTGGCGACCTTGCGCAGGGCCGAGTTCGGCTTCTTGGGGGTGGTCGTGTACACGCGCGTGCAGACGCCGCGACGCTGCGGGCTGCTCTGCAGGGCAGGCGAAGCGCTCTTGTAGGTCTTCGGGCTGCGGTTTTTGCGCACCAACTGGTTGACTGTCGTCATGCGAAGCTATTCCTGAGAAACATAAAGGCAGACCGATCAAGCTCGGTCTGCCAAGAAGCGGGAATTTAACATGGGCAGCCTGCACCAGCAAGCTAGGCCCTGCCGTCCTTGTCCCGAACACGAGGCGCATCCATGCGCCTCATTTCGTATGTAACCGAGTAAGGAAACTGCGCCTTATTCGGCGGTATCGCTGCTGACCGGGGCTTCGGAGAAGGACAAGCCGGACGAGGCACCGGTGAGGGTATCGAGGTCCGCTGCCGAGAGCCCACCCGAACGGCGGCGCGCGGCGTGATACGCCAGGCCGGTGCCTGCAGGGATAAGACGGCCAACAATAACATTTTCCTTAAGGCCCCGCAACATGTCACGGGTGCCGCGGACGGCCGCCTCGGTCAGGACGCGGGTGGTCTCCTGGAAGGAGGCCGCCGAGATGAACGACTCGGTCGCCAGCGATGCCTTGGTGATGCCCAGCAGGACCGATTCGAACTCAGCCGGACGCTCGTTGCGGCTGGCCGCACGGTTGTTTTCCGCGTTGATGCGGACCCGCTCGACCTGCTCGCCACGGAGGTAGTGGCTTTCACCCGGATCGGTGATCTCGACCTTGCGCAGCATCTGGCGAATGATCGCTTCGATGTGCTTGTCGTTGATCTTCACACCCTGCAGGCGGTAGACGTCCTGGATCTCCTTGGTGAGGTAGGCCGCGAGCGGCTGCACACCCAGCAGGCGCAGGATGTCGTGCGGATTCGGCTCGCCGTCGACGACGGTTTCGCCCTTCTCCACGTGCTCGCCTTCGAACACGATGACCTGGCGCCACTTGGGAATCAGCTCTTCGTGCTCGTTGCCGTCGACGTCCTTGATCACCAGGCGCTGCTTGCCCTTGGTGTCCTTGCCGAAGCTGACCACGCCCGAGCGCTCGGCGAGGATCGCCTGCTCCTTGGGCTTGCGCGCTTCGAACAAGTCCGCCACGCGCGGCAGACCGCCGGTGATGTCGCGGGTCTTGGAGGTTTCCTGCGGGATACGGGCAACCACGTCGCCCACGCCCACTTCGGCTCCGTTCTGGATCGAGACGATGGCGCCGGCCGGCAGGAAGTACTGCGCCGGGATATCGGTACCGGGGAGCTTGAGCTCGCGGCCCTTGGCATCTTCCAGGCGCACGATCGGGCGAAGGTCCTTCGCCTGCGTGCCGCGACGCTTCGGATCGGTGACCACCGCGCTTTCAAGGCCGGTGAGCTCGTCCGTCTGCGACTGCACGGTGACGCCATCGAGGAAGTCGATGAAACGCACCACGCCTGCCACTTCGGCGACGATCGGATGGGTATGCGGATCCCAGTTGGCGACCGTCTGGCCAGCCTTGACCGGGTCGCCATCCTTCACGGCGATGGTGGCGCCGTAAGGCACCTTGTAACGCTCGCGCTCGCGACCGTTGGCATCGAGCACGCTCACTTCGCCCGAACGCGACACCGCGACCAGGTTCCCACTGGCGTGCTGCACGTGCTTGAGGTTGTTGAACTTGACCGAACCGGTCGTCTTGACCGTGACGTTGTCGATCGCGGCGGCCCGCGAAGCCGCACCACCGATGTGGAACGTCCGCATCGTGAGCTGCGTGCCGGGTTCGCCGATCGACTGCGCGGCGACCACGCCGACCGCTTCGCCATGGTTGACGGTATGGCCACGGCCAAGGTCGCGGCCGTAGCAATGCGCGCACACGCCGAACGAACTGGCGCAGGTGATCGTCGAGCGTACCTTGATCGACTGCACGCTGGCGTCTTCGAGCTTCTGCACCCAGGCCTCGTCGAGCAGCTGGTTGCGGGTGACGATCGGTTCGTCATCGTTGCCTGGCAGGAACACGTCCTCGGCCACGATGCGGCCCAGCACGCGGTCGCGCAGCGGCTCGACCACGTCGCCGCCTTCGACGATCGGGGTCATGGTGAGACCTTCCATCGTGCCGCAGTCGGTTTCGGTGATCACCACGTCCTGTGCCACGTCGACCAGGCGACGGGTCAGGTAACCGGAGTTCGC
>NZ_DATHFX010000073.1:0-7467 GCF_035317885.1 Pinirhizobacter sp. | reverse complement strand
CACCACGCTGCCTCGCGCCCGTGCCGCCGCCACGCCATCGATGCTGGCTACGCCGTTGTCCACGGTCAGCAACACATCCGGCGCCGTCGGCATCGAAGCCACCAGCGCCGGTGTCAGGCCGTAGCCGTGCAGGAAGCGGTTGGGAATGACGTAACCCACCTGCCGCGCGCCGAGCATGCGCAGGCCACGCACCGCAACGGCGGTGCCGGTGGCGCCGTCACAATCGTAATCGCCGGCAACGATGATCTCCTGCCCTTCGACGATCGCCTTCGCCAGCAACGCGACAGCCCGGTCGATGCCGCCAAGCGAGTCGAACCCAAGCATGCGAGCCAGGCGATGGTCGACGTCGCCGGGCCCGGCAATGCCACGCGCGGCGTAGACACGCTGCAACACCGGGTGCACTTGCGCTGGCCAACCCGAAGGCCCTACTTGCGCTTGCCGCCGACGGATCTCCACCGTCAGCCGCGCCCGCGCCAGAAGCGAAGGCGCTGCCTTCGGGAAAGCAACCAGCGTTCGCCTCCGGCGAAATGCAGCCGCAGGCGGCGGGTTTGGCCGGAAAAGAGATCCTCTTCCAGCCGAGGCCACCAGCGGCTGGCGATGACCTCAGCGTCCTGCGCGGAAAGATCAACCAGTTCGAATGCACTGTCCGGCCCCGGCCACGCTCCCAGGCCATCCACCTGGACATCGGCACGGGCGCCGAGCGCCCACACCAGCAAATCGTCGGCGAAGGCGTGGGTCAACCCGGACTCCATGCCTTCGGGCAATGCCCCGGCACCCCAGAACCACACGCTGTTCACAGGCACCGCACCGCGTTCGCGGCGCAACTGGTTCACCGGGTGGTTGTGCAACACGATCTGCACCTCCCCCAACACGGCGCGCCAGCGACGACCCTCCGCGCCCGGAGGCAGGTGGTCGAAAAGATCCGCACCGCGTGCGCCATCGGGCCCGACAAAGTTGGGCAGTTCGGCGAACGCGGGCAAGCGCAATTGCCAATGGGAAGCATCCGCCATCTCGAAGGCAAAACCGTGCGCGGCAAAGGCCTCGACGAGGTCGCCGCGCAAGGCATCGGCTTCACCGAAGACAAGCCCCAACTCATCGCCACAGGCCAATAGCCTGGCGCCGTTGACCTCCGGCTGCACCCAGGCCGGATCGGCGCAAAGCCATTGGTGACCCCGGGCATCGCCTGCCACCAGCTGGCGAATCAAGGCGGCGACCGGAAGGTCACCCTCGGTACGAAAGTACGACGACAACGCCGGGATGAATCCCGGCGTTGCATCAGCCAGGCGATTGCCACGGGCAAGCCACGGCGCCATGCCAGCGACAGCAGCCAGGCGCGCGCGCGCCGGCATCAGTACATGGCGCTCGGGTGCTGCCATCACGCTTCCAGTTGCTCCATCAGCTGCAGCCATTCCGCTTCGAGCGTTTCCTTTTCCTGGCGCCACGCGCCCTGCTTCTGGCTAAGGGACATAAGCTCCGCGGTGGAACCTTCATAGATCTTCGGATCAGCCAGCTTCGCCTGCACGGTGGTGAGCTCGCCGTCGAGTTCACCCATGCGCGATTCAATCTTCTTGAGCTTCGAACGCAACGGTTTTTCGCGCTCGCGGGCCTGGGCGTCGGCCTGGCGACGTTCCTTTTCGGTCGCCGCCGCCGCGGCTGCGGCCACGGCAGCGGAAGGCTTGCCCTGCGCGTTGTGCCGCGAACGCAACCAGCGTGCGTAGTCATCCAGGTCGCCGTCAAAGGGTTCGACCACACCGTCGGAGACGCGCCAGAACTCATCGCACACCAATCCAAGCAAGTGGCGGTCATGCGATACGAGCACGATGGCGCCACCGAAATCGGCCAACGCATCGGCCAGGGCCTCGCGCATGTCCAGGTCCAGGTGGTTGGTGGGCTCGTCCAGCAGCAACAGGTTGGGCTTGTCCCAGGCAATCAGCGCTAGCGCCAGTCGCGCGCGCTCGCCCCCGGAAAACCCGTCGACCGATTCAAATGCACGGTCGCCGGCGAAATTCCATGTGCCAAGGAAATCGCGCAAGCTCTGCTGGCTGGCCGTGGGCGCCTTGTCCATCAGGTGTTCGATCGGGCTTGCACCTTCGCGCAGGCTCTCCACCGTGTGCTGCGCGAAGTAGCCGATGCGGGTGTCCTTGTGCCCGGCGCGCTCGCCAGAGAGCGGAATCAATTCCCCGACAAGTGATTTCACCAGCGTGGATTTGCCCGCGCCGTTGGGACCAAGCAAGCCAAGGCGGTCACCCGCTTCCAGCCCGAAGCCGACGTTTGACAGCACGATGCGGTCGCCATACCCGGCGTCCACTTCTTCCAGCCGCAGCATCGAGGTCGGCACGCGGTCGGGGTCGGCGAACTGGAAGCGGAATGCGCGGTCGGCGCGTACGGCTTCGGTGCCGGCAAGCTTTTCCAGGCGCTTCATGCGCGACTGCGCCTGCTTGGCCTTGCTGGCCTTGGCCTTGAAACGGTCGACGAAGCTCTGCAGGTGCGCGCGCTCGGCCTGCTCGCGGTCATGGGCGATCTGCTGCTGGCGCAACTGTTCGGCGCGCAGGCGCTCGAAGGCCGAGTAATTGCCGGTGTAAAGCTTCGCCTTGCCATCGTGCAGGTGCATCGTGTGCGTGATCACCCCGTCCAGGAACTCGCGATCGTGGGAAATGATCAAGAGCGTACCCTGGTAGCGGCGCAACCATTCCTCAAGCCACAGTACAGCGTCGAGGTCCAGGTGGTTGGTGGGTTCGTCCAGCAGCAGCAGGTCCGATGGCGCCATCAGCGCGCGGGCCAGGTTCAGGCGCACTCGCCAGCCGCCGGAGAACGAGGCCACGGCGCGTTCGTGCGTCTCGGCCGGGAAGCCCAGGCCATGCAACAACCGGCCCGCACGGGCGCGGGCATCGTAGCCGTTCAGTTCTTCGATGCGGTGATGGGCCGCGGCCACGCCATCCATGTCGTCGGCGTCCAGGGCGTCGCTTTCGGCCTTCAGCGCCGCGGCTATCTCCACATCGCCGCCGAGCACGTATTCGATGGCCGGATCGGGCAGTGCCGGGGTTTCCTGCTCGACCGAGGCCATGCGCGCCTTGCCGGGCATGTCCAGCTCGCCCGAATCGGCCTCGATCTCGCCCTTCAAGGCGGCGAACAGGCTGGACTTGCCGCAGCCATTGCGCCCGATCACGCCCAGGCGCCAGCCGCTTTGCAATGTAAGGTCAATGTCCGAGAGCAGCAGGCGGCTGCCCCGGCGAAGAGCGAAACGTCGGAACGAAATCATGCTTGGAAGTCCAGCCGGCAGGCAATCGGCCACCGGCAAAAGCGCCATGATAGCGGCTCGTCGTCACGAATCGATGCAATCGACATGGCGCGGGCGCCTGGCATCTGCTAAAACGACGTCGGGAAAGGGGATACCATCAACATGAAGAACACCACCACTATTCTGGCCCTGGCCGCGGCACTGCTCATGGCAGGACCGACCGTCGCCCGTGCCGACAGCCTGCTGATGAAGCGCGTGCAGCAGGAAAAAGGCATGAACCTGCCGAAGAAAGGCATGAGCATGGCCCAGGTGGAGCGCCAGTTCGGCGCCCCCACCGCCAAGCTCGACCCCCGCGGCGGCGACACGCCCAAGCATCCGGTCATCCACCGCTGGGAATATCCCGGGTACATCGTGTACTTCGAGCGCAGCCACGTGGTGCATACGGTGCTCAACACCCCGGCAGGCAACAACACCAACCCGGCGGCGGCGAAGTAAGCCGCCCTAAGTCGCCCGCCTGACCGGCGGGCGACGGCACGCTACAATCGGCGGCCCCGACATGGCCCGCCCGCGATGACCCCCAAGTTCCGCCTTCCCGCCGAATGGGAACCCCAGTCGGCCGTGCTGATTGCCTGGCCGCACGCGGGTACCGACTGGGCCGAACGGCTGGCCGGGGTCGAAACCACCTATGTGGCCCTGGCCGCGGCGGTGACCCGTTTCGAGCCCCTGGTGATCGTGGTCGCCAACGAGGCGGTCAAGGCCCGTGCCATTGAACTCCTCGCCGGGGCGGGTGTGGACATGGGCAAGCTGCGCCTGGTCGAGCGCGACTACGACGACACCTGGCTGCGCGATTCAGGCCCGATCACCCTGCTCGACGACACAGGCGGCGCCCAGCTCACCGATTTCCGCTTCACCGGATGGGGCGGAAAGTTCGGCGCCGAACGTGACGACGCCCTGGTGGCCGGACTGGTACACGATGGCGTGTTCGGCAAGGCGAGCCACCGGCGCATCGACTGGGCGCTGGAGGGCGGCGGCATCGAGAGCGACGGCGAAGGCACCGTGCTCACCACCTGGAAGTGCCTGGCCCAGCGCCACCCCGGGCAACCGCGCGAGGAAATGACCCAGCTCCTGCGCGAAGGATTGTCGGCCGATCGCATCCTGTGGCTGGACTCCGGCTACCTGGAAGGCGACGACACCGACGCCCATATCGATACCCTCGCCCGCTTCGCCCCGGGCCATCGCATCGTCTTCCAGGCTTGCGACGACCGCAACGACCCCCATTTCAATGAACTGCAAAGCATGGCCGATGAACTGGCCGCGCTGCGCACGATGGATGGCAAGCCCTATGCGCTGTATGCGCTGCCATGGGCGAAACCGATCCTTGACGAAGGGCGGCGGCTCGCCGCTTCCTATGCCAACTACCTCATCGTCAACGGTGCGGTGCTGGTACCGGCCTATGGCGACGCCGTCGATGACGACGCCGCCCGCATCATCGGCGAGGCCTACCCTGGCCGCGCCGTGGTGCAGGTGCCGTGCCGCCCGTTGATCTGGCAGAACGGCAGCCTGCACTGCATCACCATGCAGCTGCCTGCCGCGCTTGGAAACGACCACGCATGAAGAAGAAGACGCTGAAAGTCGCCCTGCTGCAGGAAACCAACCACGGCAGCCGCGATGCCAACCTCGATGCCATCGAAGCGGGGTTGCGTGAAGCCGCACGCGCCGGCGTCGAACTGGTGCTGCTGCAGGAGCTGCACAACGGCCCCTATTTCTGCCAGAACGAAAGCGTGGACACCTTCGACCTGGCCGAGACCATCCCCGGTCCCGGCACCGATCGCATCGGCAAGCTTGCCGGGGAACTGAAGCTCGTGGTGGTGGCGTCGATCTTCGAAAAGCGTGCCACGGGCCTGTACCACAACACGGCGGTCGTGTTCGATCGTTCGCCCGCGATCGCCGGCCGCTACCGCAAGATGCACATCCCCGACGACCCAGCCTTCTACGAGAAGTTCTACTTCACCCCGGGCGATCTGGGTTTCGATCCGATCGAAACCTCCGTCGGCAAGCTGGGCGTGCTGGTGTGCTGGGACCAGTGGTATCCGGAAGCTGCGCGCCTGATGGCGCTAGCAGGCGCGGAGCTACTGCTTTATCCCACCGCCATCGGCTGGGACCTAAGCGATGACGACGCTGAGAAATCCCGCCAGCGCGAAGCGTGGATCACCGTGCAGCGCGGCCACGCCGTAGCCAATGGTTTGCCGCTGCTGGCAGTCAACCGCACAGGCTTTGAACCCGATACCGCCAACGTCGGCAACGGCATCCAGTTCTGGGGCTCAAGCTTCGTCGCCGGCCCCCAGGGCGAATTCCTGGGCCAGGCCCGCACCGAGGGGCGTGAGTTGCTGGTGGTGGACATCGACATGGAGCGCAGTGAGACCGTCCGCCGCATCTGGCCGTTCCTGCGCGACCGCCGCATCGACGCCTACGGCGACCTCACCAAGCGTTTCCGCGACTAAGGCCGCCGATGACCATCCCAGAACCCGCCGCCACCCTGCCCGCCGCGCTCGACGGCCAGCCGATCGAACGGATCACGCGCGACGGTGTGCAGTACGTGGTGCTGGGCACCGCGCATGTGTCGCGCGCCTCGGTAGAGGCGGTGGAAGCCCTGCTGGCGCATGAGAGCTTCGACGCCGTGGCGATCGAGCTGTGCGACAGCCGCGCGGCCAGCGTGCGCGACCCGGAAGCCTTCAAGCGCATGGACCTGTTCGAAGTGATTCGCCAGGGCAAGGCTGGCATGGTCGCGGCGAGCCTGGTGTTGTCCTCGTTCCAGCGTCGCATGGCCTCGCGCTACGGCATCGAGCCTGGCGCTGAGATGAAGGCTGCCATGCAAGGCGGCTACGCACGCAACCTGCCGGTGTGGCTGGTGGATCGCGAAGTGGGCACCACGCTCAAGCGCGCCTGGCGCAGCGTCGGCTTCTGGCAGCGTTTCGGCCTGATGGGCGGCCTGATGGCCAGTGTCTTCGACAAGGACGAAATCGCTGAAGAGGACATCGAAAACCTCAAGCAGAACGATATCCTGGAAAGCGCCTTCAGCGATTTCGCCAAGGGATCGCAACCGCTGTATCGCGCGCTGATCGGCGAACGGGATGAATACATGGCCGCGCGCCTGCGCGAAGCGGCCATGCGGGCGCCCGGCGTGCAACGCGTGCTGGTGGTGGTCGGCGCCGGCCATCTGAAGGGATTGGTCGAACAACTGAAAAGCCAGCAGCGCGACCCGGCCACGCTCGCCGACGAACTGGCCGTCGTGCCGCCGGCAGCGCGCTGGCCGAAATATCTTGCCGTGGGCCTGGTGCTGGCCGTATTCGGTTTGATTGCCTATGCCTTCACCCGCAATACCGCCGTGGGCTTTGCCGCGCTGCGCAGCTGGATCCTGTTCACCGGTTGCCTCGCAGCCCTGGGCGCTTTTGCCGCAGGGGGACATCCCCTGAGCGCACTGGCCGCGTTCATCGCTGCCCCGCTCAAACCCTTCCGCCCCGGTATTCCCGCCGGCGGCATCAGCGCCATGACCGAAGCATGGGTGCGCAAGCCACGCGTGGGCGACTTCGAGACACTGGCCAACGATGTCTCACACTGGAAGGGCTGGTGGACCAACCGCGTGGCGCGGACACTGCTGAACTTCTTCTTCGTCAGCCTGGGCACCCTGGCCGGGGAATACCTTGCCGGGTTCCACATCGTCAAGTCGCTACTGTAGAAAACTAAGGATTGTCGGCCGTCCGGACCGCCCCCTATAATCAACGAGTTTTTAATCCCGGTCACTGGCCGGTCTTACGGGAACCTTTCGATGAAGCGATTGCAAGTGCTTGGCCTGGCCGTGACGGCCGCCCTCCTGGCGGTCGGCTCCGCGCATGCCGCGGGCGACAAGGCCAACGGCCGCAGCCTGGTGTACACGTGTGCCGGCTGCCATGGTGTTCCCGGCTACGAGAACGTCTACCCTACCTACCACGTGCCGCGGATCGCCGGCCAGAACGAGCAGTACATCATCAGCGCTCTGCACGAGTACAAATCCGGCGACCGCAAGCACCCGACCATGGGCGCACAGGCGCAGAGCATGTCCGACCAGGAAATCGAGGACATCGCCGCGTACCTTTCCAGCATCACCAAGTAAAGCGCCAAGGACCCAAGCATGAATCGTTCGATCAGTCTGCTCGTCGCTGGCGTTGCCCTCGCCGTTTCAGTCCAGGCGT